>JAGVNQ010000024.1 GCA_020053195.1 Sideroxydans sp. | reverse complement strand
CGGTGTTCGTGGAGAACATCGCCGACATGCCGCAAACCATTTTGCAAATGGCGCGCGACGGCGACGTGGTGCTGACCATGGGCGCGGGTTCAATCGGCGGTGTGCCGAATTTAGTAAAGCAGTTGGCGCAAAAATGAATACGAAAAAGCCATTTGGCCACACGTCCCCTCCCCCTTGCAGGGGGAGGGCTAGGGAGGGGGTAGAAAAGCTACCGTTGCACAACTCTACCCCCATCCTAACCTTCCCCCTGCAAGGGGGAAGGAACGAATCGGCTCTAATGGAACATCAGGAATGAATATGAGCGAAGCGGCGAAATTTGGCATGCAGGAACTTCGGGGCGAGATGAGCTTCGAGGTTGACATGCGCCGCTACACCACGTGGCGCGCGGGCGGTATCGCGCAGCGTATGTACCAGCCCGCCGACTTGGAAGATTTGCAAAATTTCCTGCGCCAACTGCCCGCTGGCGAACCGCTAATTGCGGTGGGACAAGGCAGTAATCTGCTGGTGCGCGACGGCGGGCTGCGCGGCACGGTGTTGCTGATGGTGGGCGCGTTGGCCGAGTTGCGCCAACACGGCGATCAGATGTTGTACGCGCAAGCCGGCGTGACGGGTGCGAAGCTGGCGCGTTTTGCCGCAATGAACAACTTGTGCGGTGCGGAATTTTTTGGCGGCATTCCCGGCACGCTGGGCGGCATGCTGGCGATGAACGCGGGTTGTTACGGCAGCGAGACGTGGCAGAAGGTGAAACGCGTACAAGTGCTGACGCGAACGGGCGAACTGCTGGAACGCTTGCCGCAGGAATATGAGATCGGCTATCGCCATGTGCAACTGAGTGCAGCGAGCGAGGAATTTTTCGTCGGCGCATGGCTACATTTTGAGCAGGGCGATGCTGAAACTGCGCGGCAGGAAATGAAAGCCTTGCTGGAGAAACGCAACGCCAGCCAGCCGCTGGATTTGCCCAACGCCGGTTCGGTGTTCCGCAATCCGCCGGGAGGACATGCGGCGAAGTTGATCGAAGGCTGCGGCTTGAAAGGCAAACGCATAGGCGGCGCGCAAGTGTCGGAGAAACACGCAAACTTCATCGTGAATGTGGGCGAGGCGACAGCGGCGGATATTGAAAATTTGATAGAAGAAGTACGGGCGACGGTGTTGCAACAGACGGGTGTGGATTTGCATCCAGAAGTGCGCATCGTGGGAGAAAAAAACATTTAGCCACAGAGACCACAGAGCACACAGAGAAATTGTCGGCACACATTCTCTGTGATCTCTGTGTCCTCTGTGGCAGGTTTGAGGTGTTGAATGAATGAAATGAAAAAATTCGGAAAAGTAGCTGTGCTGTTCGGCGGTCGTTCCGCCGAGCGCGAAGTGTCGTTGAAAAGCGGCGCTGCGGTATTGGCCGCGTTGCAACGCAGCGGTGTGGATGCGCACGCATTCGATCCGGCGCAACGGGATTTGCATGAATTGCGCGACGAAAAATTCGAGCGCGTGTTCATCGCGCTGCACGGGCGTTTCGGCGAGGACGGCACAGTGCAGGGCGCGCTGGAGTTGATGGGGATTCCCTACACCGGTAGCGGCGTGATGGCTTCGGCCATTGCGATGGACAAATGGCGCACCAAGCTGATCTGGCAGGCGGCGGAATTGCCTGTCCCTGATTATGAGGCGTTGACTGCGCCCACCGACTGGGACGCGGTGGCGAACCATCTCGATTTGCCTTTGTTCATCAAACCTTCCAGCGAGGGTTCCAGCGTCGGCGTGACCAAGGTCAAGACCGTGGAAGATTTGCCCGCCGCCTATGCCGAAGCGGCCAAGCATGACAAGGTGGTGATCGCCGAAAGTTTTGTCGGCGGCGGCGAATACACGGCGAGTATTTTGAACGGGCGCGCGTTACCCATTATCAAGATCGAACCGGCCAACGAGTTCTACGATTACGACGCGAAGTATTTGCGCGACGACACGACTTACCGCTGCCCGAGCGGTTTGAGCGCGGAAGATGAAGCGGAAATGCAGCGCCTGGCGTTGCAGGCTTTCACGCTCATCGGCGGACAAGGCTGGGGGCGCGTGGATTTTCTGCGCGGCGAAGAGGGCAAGCTGTATTTGTTGGAAGTGAATACCTCGCCCGGCATGACTGACCACAGTCTGGTGCCAATGGCGGCAAGGCAAGCAGGTATCAGTTTTGAGCAGTTGGTGGTGCAGATTTTGGAGGGGGCAGGAATTGAAAAATAGATTTTTACGTTTGCTCCCTCGCCCGCTTGCGGGAGAGGGTTGGGGAGAGGGTAGTGTGGGATAACGTGCCACTGCTGCGTTTCATCACCCACATGCTGTTCGGCATCAGCTTGGGGCTGGTGTTGTACGGCGCGGCGCGTTACGTGTTGCGTTTGCCGGTGTTTCCGCTACACGCGGTGGAGTTGGTCGCCGCACCGCAGCGCGTGGCGACGGAGCAGATTGAAAAAATTGTGCGCGACCAATTGAGCGGCAATTTTTTTACGGTGGATATCGAGCGTACGCGGCAGATGTTCGAGCAGTTACCGTGGGTGCGCAAAGTGAGCGTGCGGCGCAAGTTTCCGTGGAGTCTGGAAATTGAAATCGAAGAGCAGGTGGCGCTGGCGCGCTGGAACGGCAGCGCACTGGTGAATACGCACGGCGAAGTGTTTGTCGCGCGCACGGAACAAGTGCTGCCCGCCTTCATCGGCCAGCCGGACAGCGCGGCGCAGGTGACGCAGGTGTACGGCGAATTGAATGTCGCGCTGCAACCGCTGCAACAGCAGATTGCGCAGATCAGTTTGTCGCCGCGTTATTCGTGGCAGGTGAGGTTGGACGGCGGCATGGTGCTGGAGTTGGGGCGCGAACAAATGGTGCAGCGGCTGGCGCGTTTCGTGGCGGTGTATCCGTACAGTCTGGCGGCGATGGAACGTCCGGCTAACCACGTGGATTTGCGTTACCGCAACGGCTTCGCGGCATATCTGCCGGGCGGCAATGTTTGAAATGAGGGAAGGGCGATGAGCAAGAACAGGGAAAACAAACATCTGGTCGTGGGTCTGGATATCGGCACGTCGAAGATCGCGTGCATCGTCGCCGAGATCAGGCCGGAAGGCACGCTGGAAGTGATAGGTGCGGGCATGCACCAATCGTCCGGCATGAAAAAAGGCATGGTGGTGAATATCGACGCGACAGTGGGTGCGATCCAGCGCGCGCTGGAAGAGGCCGAGTTGATGGCGGACTGCAAGATACGCGAGGTTTACACCGGCATCGCGGGCAGCCATATCCGCAGCTCCAATGCCAACGGCATGATCAAGATCAAGGACAAGGAAGTGGCGCATGCGGACATCGTGCGCGCCATCGAGACCGCGAGTTCGATCAGCCTGCCGGGCGACCAGCAGACGTTACATATCATCGAGCAGGAATTCAGCATCGACGGCCAAGGTGGCATCAAGAAGCCGCTGGGCATGAGCGGCATGCGGCTGGAAGTGGAGATTCACATCGTCACCGGCGCAGTGTCGGCGGTGCAGAATATTTTGAAGTGCATTCACCGTTGCGGGCTGGAAGTGAACGAAATGATTTTGCAGCCGCTGGCATCGAGCAAAGCGGTGCTGGCCGACGATGAAAAAGAACTGGGTGTGTGTCTGGTCGATATCGGCGGCGGCACCACCGACGTGGCGGTGTTCACCGGCGGTGCGATCCGCCACACGGCGGTGATTCCCATCGCGGGCGACCAGATCACCAACGACATTGCGATGGCCTTGCGCACACCGACCAAGGATGCCGAGGACATCAAGATCAAATACGGTTGCGCGCTGCGCCAGTTGGCCAACGATGCGCCCATCGAAGTGCCCGGCGTGGGCGAGCGCAGCGCGCGCACTTTGTCGCGCCAGACGCTGTCGGAAGTGATCGAGCCGCGCGTGGAAGAGTTGTATTCGCTGGTGCAGCAGGAACTGCGCCGCAGCGGCTTCGAGGATTTGTTGTCGTCCGGCATCGTGCTCACCGGCGGCAGCAGTGCGATGCAGGGCATGATCGAGTTGGGCGAGGAGATTTTTCACATGCCGGTGCGGCTGGGCTTGCCGCGCAATATCGGCGGGTTGTCCGACGTGGTGAAGACACCGCGTTACGCAACCGGTGTGGGGCTGCTGTTGTACGGACTGGACCGGCATCAGCACAACGAGGTGACGCGGGTGAATTCGGGATCGTTCAAAGACGTGATGGCGAATATGAAGCTATGGTTTCAACGCAATTTTTAAGTTCGGGTTTGGTTTCGGTTTGAAATTTTAATAAGGAGAAAAACATGTTTGAACTAATGGATGCACAGCCGCAAGGCGCAGTAATCAAAGTGGTCGGGGTGGGCGGTTGCGGCGGCAACGCGGTCGATCACATGATCGAGCAGGGTGTGCAAGGCGTTGAGTTCATCGTTATCAATACCGACGCGCAGGCGTTGCGCCGCAGCAAAGCGCGCGTGCAGTTGCAGATCGGCGCAAACCTGACCAAGGGATTGGGCGCGGGAGCCAAACCGGAAATCGGCCAAGCCGCAGCGGAAGAAGACCGCGAGCGCATTGCCGAGATTATCGGCGGCGCGCACATGGTGTTCATCACCGCCGGCATGGGCGGCGGCACGGGCACGGGCGCGGCTCCTATCGTGGCGCAAGTGGCGAAAGAATTGGGCATCCTCACGGTGGCCGTCGTCACCAAGCCGTTTGTGTTTGAAGGCAAACGCATGACGCTGGCGCAGACCGGCATCGAAGAACTGGCGGTGCATGTGGATTCACTCATCATCGTGCCGAATGCAAAGCTGATGGAAGTGTTGGGCGGCAAGACCACGCTGCCGGAAGCGTTCAAGGCGGCCAACGGCGTGTTGCAAGGCGCGGTGGCGGGTATCGCCGAAGTCATCAACGTGCCCGGCATGGTCAACGTGGACTTCGCCGACGTATGTACGCTGATGTCCGAGAACGGCATGGCGATGATGGGTGCGGCTTCCGCCTCAGGCGAAGGTCGCGCACAACGCGCCGCCGAGCAAGCCATCGCCAGCCCGTTGCTGGAAGACATGGATCTGTCCGGCGCGCGCGGCGTGTTGGTCAACATCACCTCCAGCAGCAACCTGACTTTGGACGAGTTGCACGAAGTGATGAACTGCTTCCAGTTCGCAGCGAGCGAAGCCACCGTCATCGTCGGTTCGGTGTTCGACGAAACCATGGGCGACGAATTGCGCGTGACCATCGTGGCTACCGGCCTGGGCGCACCGCTCGCGCGCAAGCAGCCGAAGCCGGTATTGGCTTACGAAAAACAGCAACGCACCGGCACCTATGATGCTGCTCCGGCAATCAACTACAGCGAGCTGGATATGCCCGCCGTGATCCGCACCGGTCGTCACCGCGAAGCGGTGGAAGCGATGAAGCAATCCGGTGTTGAGACCTTGGACATTCCGTCGTTTTTGCGCAAGCAGGCGGATTGAGAACAGGATTGAGTTTGGGGTGGATTGAGGATTGAGGGAAAAGCGGGGCAGTGGGGTTAACTCAATCCTCACTCCTCAATCCTGCGTTACCGCTATGCTAAACTTCACACTGTTTTAATCAGGTATTTTTCAATGGTCAAGCAGCGCACATTAAAGACGGTAGTGCAGGCGACGGGAGTCGGCCTTCATTCGGGCGAGAAGGTTTATTTGACTTTGCGTCCGGCGGCAATTGACAGCGGCATCGTGTTTCGCCGCGTTGATCTGGCGAATTCTCCCGACATCCGCGCCGAAGCGCATGCGGTGAACGACACGCGGCTTTCCACGTGTCTGGAATCGCACGGGGCGAGGGTGGCGACGGTGGAGCATCTAATGTCGGCCATGGCGGGATTGGGGATAGATAACGCCATCGTCGAACTGACCAGCCCGGAATTACCCATCATGGACGGCAGCGCGGGCACGTTCATTTTTCTGCTGCAATCGGCGGGCATCGTCGAGCAGGCGGCGGCCAAAAAATTCATCCGCATCAAAAAAACCGTGGAAGTGAAAGACGGCGACAAGTGGGTGCGCTTCGAGCCGTTCAACGGTTACAAGCTGAGCTTCACCATCAATTTCGCCCATCCGGTGTTTGCCAATACCAAACAAAACGTGGTGGTCGATCTGGGCACGCATTCGTATATCAAGGAAGTGAGCCGTGCCCGCACTTTCGGTTTCATGCAGGATGTGGAGAACATGCGCGCGCAGGGGCTGGCCTTGGGCGGCAATCTGGATAACGCCATCGTGATGGACGAATACCGCGTCATCAACCCGGACGGGTTGCGCTTCGAGGACGAGTTCGTCAAACACAAAGTGCTGGATGCCATCGGCGATTTATACCTGCTTGGACATCCGCTGATAGGCGCATTCTCCGGCTTCAAATCCGGCCACGCGCTGAACAACGCCTTGTGCCGCGCCTTGCTGGCGGACGAAACGGCATGGGAAATGACCACGTTCGAAAAACCGGAAGAAGCGCCCGACTTCCTGCGCTTGCAATTGCAGCCCAGCTAACGGGAATTCAAGTGCTTATCCGGCTGGCACTGTTTCTGGCTGCGCTCCTCATCACCACCTCGCTGGTGGCTTTTCTGATTACCCGCGACCCGCGTTACATGCGCCTTGCATGGCAGGTCGCGCGGTTCATTTTGTATCTGATGCTGATATTCGGGGCGCTGTATTTGCTTGAGCGTTACGGCTTGGTGGCTTGGCGGGTGTTCGTTTAACCCGGCTAATCCATTAACCATCACGTTTTGAAAATGCCGCATCGTGGAAACGCGCATAAATAGGGCATCTACGCGATGTGATTGATGTAGATGGCCTATTTATGCGCTTCTTCGGGCGGGTGTGATTTGAAAAACTCAGGATCAATGGTGCCTATCCCATTGATTCACCATCATTTATTCATCCCGTTTGGAGCTGAAAGAGACTATGTTATTACGAGATCATCCATGGGTAGCCGTCCTCGTTTACGTGGCGGTGGTATACGCCATTTATGAGCCGTCAGCACGAGCGGCATACCTGCCGTTCGTACCTGATTCTCGTGTGTTTCTCGGATTCAGCGTGATTGCTTACATTGCAGTTTGGCTCCCAATGTTTCGGTACAGGCAGGCATATTGGTCCGGTCTGCCGACACAAAATAGAGCAAAAAAAATCTTGTTTGCCGCTGCAGGAATTTTTGTTGTACCGCTCACATTTAGTGCCACGGCTACTGTGTTGACCTCATGGGTAACATTTTATTTCGGCACGACACCCGTAGCTCGCCAGTTGGTGATTGATGAGGTTGCTAACTTTCGAAAATTCAGAAGACCATTTGTTGAAATTGTTGGTCGAGATGTACAAACTAACTCAAAAGTGAATTTGGAATGGGCCGTTGCGGAGAATCCAAGGTTACCGAAACCAGACAAATCTTGGGTCGGGGAAACGGTTTGCATTAGCGGCATTTCGGCGTGGCCCGGAACATTGGTGCAGCAGATTGAATTTTGCCCTAGGATCAATGGCACAGAGAATCAATTGGGCAGTCTCCATTGATTCATTTAACCCACCTTCACGCGAAGGCGCATGAATAGGCGATCTACGTCATCTGAACGATGTAGATGCCCAATCCGTGCGCTTTCCCATGAGGTGGCCTTAGCGCCGCGCCAGCCGGCGCAAAGCATTTTTTAGCGGGCTTTCGCTCAGGTTGAGCGCCAGATTTTCCAGTTCTTTGCGGGCGTTTTTGCTCACTGTTCTGGGGGGCGAAACGGTGGGTGTCGCGCGGATGCGGACTTGCACCCGTATTTGAATTCCAGTAACCTCAATTCCCCTTGCCGCAAATGCGGACACTATTTCCGGGCCGGTTTGACGTAATTTTGCCGCTACCGCGCCGTTGTCCGCCGAGACAATCAGGGTTTGGCCGTGCAATTGCATAACGCGGCTGGCTGCAACCAAGGACGGGGGGGCGATTTGTTGGTAGTGGCTCTGTAATGCGGCCAATTGTTTGGCGCGCTGCGTGAGTTGCAGCAGGCTTTGGTTGGATTCCAGAAATGCAGTCAGGCGAAGCGTCACGTTAAGTTGGGAATCACGTTAAGGAGTCAGTCCGTGAATGTTATTCTAGTTTCGAATCGTTTTGCAAAAGCGCGCAGTTTGACGCTGACCGGAACCCATGTGCTGGTGGCGGGAATGCTGGCTTTGGTGCTGTTTGTCGCCGCCGTGTTGAGTGCGCAATATGCCATCGTGCGCTGGCAGCCTGGCGCGATCAGCAACGAGTTAAAAGTATGGCTGGCGAGCGCGCAAGAGGCCGAACAGCTGAAACAACAAACATATTTGCGCCAGAGCCTGGATGCGATGGCGATGCGTTTGGGGCAAATGCAGGCGCAACTTCAGCGTCTGGACGGATTGGGGGCGCGTTTGGCCAAGCTGTCCGGTATGAAGCCGCAGGAATTCTCCTTTGAACGGCTTCCGGCGCAGGGCGGTCCGCTTATTCCGGTGTCCGATCAATCCGAACAAAAAGAAGTTTCGCTGGAATCCATGCAGCTACAACTGAACAGTTTGGGCGTTTTGCTGGGCGACCGCAGCGACAAGCTGGTGGCGTTGGAAACCTTATTGCAGCAGGATAAGCTGGATAAGAAAATGTTGCCGAGCACTGCACCGGTGACCGTCGCCTGGTATTCGTCCAACTTCGGCTGGCGTTCGGATCCTTTTACCGGGCAGAGCGCGTTGCACGAGGGCGTGGATTACATGGTTCCCATGGGCACCCCTATTTACGCTTCAGCGGGCGGCGTGGTGGTGTACGCAGCCACGCATCCCCAATATGGTAATATGGTCGAGATTGACCACGGCAACGACGTTATTACGCGTTACGCGCATGCTTCCAAGCTGTTGGTCGAGGTCGGCGAAGTGGTGCGACGCGGACATGAAATAGCCAGGGTCGGGAGTACCGGACGTTCCACGGGCAACCACCTGCACTTTGAAGTGAGATACAAAGGCACCGCCCAGAATCCGGTACGCTTTTTGCAGAAAGCAGAAAAAGCAGCCAGTTGATGCGATAGATTTCGTAGCAGGGGTGAGGTGTGAGCCTCACCCTTTTTTATTTATTTGTATGTAACAGAAGCCAAAGAAAATAACAGCATGATCTCCAAATTGTTGAAATCCGTATTCGGCAGCCGCAACGACCGCCTGCTCAAACAATATCGCCAAACCGTCACGCGCATCAACGCGCTGGAAGCCGGGATTGCCGCCCTGACGGACGAGCAATTGCAGGCCAAAACGGCAGAATTCAAACTAAGGGTGCAACAGGGAGCCACGCTGGATGACATCCTGCCGGAAGCGTTCGCCGTGGTGCGAGAAGGCGGCAAACGCGTGTTGCAGATGCGTCATTTCGATGTGCAACTGATAGGCGGCATGGTGCTGCATTACGGCAAAATCGCCGAGATGCGCACCGGCGAAGGCAAGACGCTGATGGCGACTTTGCCCGCTTACCTGAATGCGCTGTCCGGCAAAGGCGTGCATGTGGTGACGGTGAACGACTATTTGGCGGCGCGCGATGCCGAATGGATGGGGCGGCTGTACCGTTTCCTCGGCCTGTCGGTCGGGGTCATTCTGACCAGCATGGAACACGCGGACAAACAGACGGCTTACGGTGCGGACATCACTTACGGTACCAACAACGAATTCGGTTTTGATTACCTGCGTGACAATATGGCGGGACAGGCGAATGAACGTTTCCAGCGCGGCCTGAATTTTGCCATCGTGGATGAAGTGGACTCCATCCTGATTGACGAGGCGCGCACGCCGCTGATTATTTCCGGCCAAGCGGAAGACAATCTCGATGTCTATCTTCGCATGGACAAGCTGGTGCCTAACCTGAAGCGTCAGGCGACGGAAGAAGCGCCCGGCGATTTTCATGTGGATGAAAAAAACCACCAGATTCTGTTGTCCGAAACGGGCCACGAAAACGCCGAAAAGCTGCTGGCGCAAGCCGGAATGTTGCCGATTGGCGGCAGCTTGTACGACCCGGCCAACATCACCCTGATCCATCACTTGTATGCCGCGCTGCGCGCGCATAACCTGTTTTTTCTGGACCAGCATTACGTGATTCAGGATGGCGAAGTGGTGATCGTGGATGAATTCACCGGACGTTTGATGGCGGGGCGGCGTTGGTCGGACGGCTTGCATCAGGCGGTGGAAGCCAAGGAAGGCGTGGCGATCCAGAAGGAAAACCAGACGCTGGCTTCCATCACGTTCCAGAATTATTTCCGCATGTACAACAAGCTGTCGGGCATGACCGGCACGGCGGACACCGAGGCCTACGAGTTCCAGACGATCTACAGCCTGGAAACGGTCATCATCCCGCCGCATCGCCCGACCATTCGCAACGACATGATGGACAAGGTCTATCTCAGCGCGCCGGAAAAATACACGGCGGTGATCGCCGATGTGCGCGACTGTTACGAGCGCGGCCAGCCGGTACTGGTGGGCACGACCTCCATCGAAACTTCCGAATTGCTTTCCAGTTTGCTGGACAAAGCCAAGCTGCCGCACCAGGTGCTGAACGCCAAGCAACATGCGCGCGAGGCCGAGATTGTGGCGCAAGCGGGTAGCCCCAAGATGATTACCATCGCCACCAACATGGCCGGTCGCGGTACCGACATTGTGCTGGGCGGCAACGTGGAGAAACCCATCGAGCTGGTGCGCATGGACGAGAGTCTGGATGCGGCGACACGTGAAGCGCGCGTGGCGCAATTGCGTGCCGAGTGGAAGCCGGTTCACGAGCAGGTTGTTGCCAGCGGCGGCTTGCACATCATCGGCACCGAGCGTCACGAGTCGCGCCGTGTGGACAACCAGTTGCGCGGCCGTTCGGGTCGTCAGGGCGACCCCGGCTCCAGCCGTTTTTATTTGTCGCTGGAAGACCCGCTGTTGCGCATTTTTGCGTCCGATCGCGTGGCTGCGATCATGAACCGCTTCAAGCTGCCGGAAGGCGAAGCCATCGAGCATAGCTGGGTGACTCGCGCCATCGAAAACGCGCAGCGCAAAGTGGAAGCGCGCAACTTCGACATGCGCAAACAGATTCTGGAATATGACGATGTGGCCAACGACCAGCGCAAGGTGATTTACCAGCAGCGCGCCGAATTGCTGGAAAGCACCGACATCAGCGAGACCATCAATGCCATGCGCGAAGGCTTGCTGGGCGATATGTTCGCCGAGTATTTGCCGCACGGCAGCATGGAAGAACAATGGGATGTGCCGGGGCTGCAAAAAGCATTGGCGGCAGATTTCCAGTTGCATCTGGAATTGGTGTGGTGGATGGAGCAGGACAAGCAACTGGATCAGGCTGGCTTGTTGACACGCATCATCGAGGCCGCCACGCAACAATATCAGGCGAAAGTCGATCAGGTCGGCGGCGAGGTGATGCACGGCTACGAGCGCATCGTCATGTTGCAGAGTTTGGACCAGCATTGGCGCGAACATCTGGCGGCGCTGGATCATTTGCGCCAGGGTATCCATCTGCGCGGCTACGCGCAGAAAAATCCCAAGCAGGAATACAAGCGCGAAGCGTTCGAGTTGTTCTCGGCCATGCTGGAGTCGATCAAGCGCGATGTGACGCAAACTTTGATGAATGTGCAGATCCGCAGCGAGGCCGATGTGGCGGCGGAAGCGCCCCACGCGCCGGAAAATGTGCAGTATCATCACGCCGATTACGAAGAGGCGCTGGCTTCATCCGACAAGACAGAAGAGGAACACAAGCCCTTCGTAAGGACGAACGAGAAAGTCGGACGCAACGATCCGTGTCCGTGCGGCTCGGGGAAAAAATACAAGCAGTGCCATGGCAAACTGAACTGAAAAATATAAGGGGAGAAAACAATGCCGACCGATGATTTGATTTTTCAAACGCTGCACAACTCGACCTTGACCGAAGAGTTGCGTGATGCCGAGATCGATGTATTGAGCCAAATATTTGAGGTCAGGGAATTCAAGAAGGGTGAATCCTTGTTGCGTCCGGGCGAGGAAAAGTTGAAGAACGCGCTGATTATGCTGGCCAGCGGCGAAGTCGAAGCCACCGCCACCCTGAACGGCGAACAAGCCACGCTGCATCTGCTGCTCCCCGGCGATCTGGCGGGCATCATCACTTTCTCCGGCGGCAATGTGTCGCAAATCAGCGCCACCGTCGTGGCCAAAACCGATTGCAAAGTGCTGTTGCTGGAACGTTCCAAATTTGAAGCGCTGATGAACAGCCATCCGGCCATCGTGTATTACGTAATGCGCGGCATCGTGCGCTACACCCACGGCATCGTGCGCCGCATGAATGCCCAGTCGGTAGAAATGAGCAACTACATCTACAAGACCCAAGGACGTTTCTAAAGGAAATTTAATGCCGGTGAATCTCTCTGCGCCCGTCGCGGCAAACTTGTTGCCCGTTGCGGGCGTTTCTTTGGGCACTGCCGAAGCGGGCATCAAACGCGCCGAGCGCAAAGACTTGCTGGTTATCAAGCTGGATGAAGGCACGACGGTGGCAGGTGTGTTCACCACCAACCGCTTTTGCGCCGCGCCGGTTACCGTGGCGAAAAATCATTTGGCTGCGGGCAAAGGAATTCGCGCGCTGATCGTGAACACCGGCAACGCCAACGCCGGCACCGGCGAACAAGGCATGGATGCCGCGCGCAACACCTGCGCCGAACTGGCAAAATTGCTGGACTGCGCGCCGGAACAAGTGCTGCCGTATTCCACCGGAGTCATCATGGAGCCGCTGCCGGTCGAAAAGATTATCGCCGGCATGCCGCAAGCAATCAGCAACCTGAAAGCCGACAACTGGTTCGATGCGTCACAAGCCATCATGACCACCGACATCGTGGCCAAGGCCGTGAGCAAACAAGTGCAGATCGACGGCAAAACTGTCACCGTTACCGGCATGTCCAAAGGCTCTGGCATGATCCATCCCAACATGGCCACCATGCTGGGTTACATCGCCACCGATGCCTCTATCCCGCAAGCGCTGCTGCAACAGATGGTGTCTGAGGCTGCCAACCGTTCGTTCAACTGCATCACGGTCGATGGCGACACTTCCACCAACGATGCGCTGATGCTGATTGCTACAGGCAAGAGCGGCGTGGCCATCAACGAAGCGAATTACACTGCGATGCAAGCTGTCGTCACCGAAGTGGCGACCCTGCTGGCACAAGCCATCGTGCGTGATGGCGAAGGCGCGACCAAATTCATCACCATCAAAGTGGAAGGTGGCAAAGACGAAGCCGAATGCAAACAGATAGGCTACGCCATCGCTCACTCGCCCTTGGTCAAAACCGCGTTCTTCGCCTCCGATCCCAACCTCGGACGCATCCTCGCCGCCATCGGTTACGCGGGCGTTACTGACCTCAATGTCGAGACGCTGAAGCTGTATCTCGACGACGTGCTGGTGGCCGAAAACGGCGGACGCGCAACCAGCTATCAGGAAACAGACGGCCAGCGTGTGATGGGGCAAAGCGACATCACCATCCGCGTAGTGCTCAATCGCGGCAAGGTGAACGCCACCTTGTGGACTTGCGATTTTTCTTACGATTACGTGAAGATCAACGCCAGCTATCGGAGCTGATTTTTAAAGCACACCTACCCGAAGAAGCGCGTCAATAGGCGATCTACGCGCGGGCGCATGATGTAGAACGCCTATTGGCGCGCTTCTCCGGGCAATCGTATTATTTTCTCCATTTGAAGCGTGTCGCCGCTACATTCCCTCTCCCGCCAGCGGGCGAGGGGACTAAGCAGATGCTCCGCAACGCCCGTCAATAGGCGTTCTACGGCAACCGCACGATGTAGATCGCCTATCCATGCGCCTTCCCATCATGCTGTCCGAAAAATCCCCCCCCATCGCAACAAGCTCGAACGCGACTATGTCACGCCTCCGCAACTGGTTTAGAATCCGCTCTCTACTTTGTTAACCGGAATCCGCACCATGCCTCAATACCGTTCCCGCACTTCCACTCATGGCCGCAACATGGCCGGCGCGCGTTCTTTGTGGCGCGCTACCGGCATGACCGAAGGCGACTTCGGCAAGCCGATTATCGCCATCGCCAATTCGTTCACCCAGTTCGTACCGGGGCATGTGCATCTGAAAGACATGGGACAACTGGTGGCGCGCGAGATCGAGCGTGCGGGCGGTATCGCTAAGGAATTCAACACGATTGCGATTGACGACGGCATCGCTATGGGACACGACGGCATGTTGTATTCGTTGCCTTCGCGCGACCTGATCGCCGATTCGGTGGAGTACATGGTCAACGCGCATTGTGCCGACGCGCTGGTGTGCATTTCAAATTGCGACAAGATCACGCCCGGCATGCTGATGGCGGCAATGCGTTTGAACATTCCGGTGGTGTTCGTTTCCGGCGGGCCAATGGAGGCGGGCAAGGTGAACTGGCAGGGCAAGATCAAAGGGCTGGACTTGGTCGATGCGATGGTGGCCGCTGCCGACAGTCGCGTGTCTGACGCGGAAGTGGAAGCCATCGAGCGTTCCGCCTGCCCGACTTGCGGTTCGTGTTCCGGCATGTTCACCGCGAATTCGATGAACTGTTTGACCGAGGCGCTGGGTTTGTCGTTGCCGGGCAACGGTTCGCTGGTGGCGACGCACGCCGAGCGCAAGCAGTTGTTCCTGCGCGCCGGACGCTTGATCGTTGATTTGTGCAAGCGTTATTACGAGCAGGATGATGCGACTATCTTGCCGCGCAGCATTGCGACTTTTGAAGCGTTCGAGAACGCGATGACGCTGGACATCGCCATGGGCGGTTCGACCAATACCGTGTTGCACTTGCTGGCCATCGCGCGCGAAGCGGAAGTGAATTTCAACATGAAGGATATGGACAGGTTGTCGCGCCATGTGCCGACACTGTGCAAGGTCGCGCCCTCCAGCGAATATCACATGGAAGACGTGCATCGCGCGGGCGGCATTGTGGCGATTCTGGGCGAGCTTGATCGCGCCGGATTGCTGCACGGTGAAGTCGGCAGCGTCCACAGCAAGACGCTGCGCGACGGACTCAAACAATGGGACATCGCGCAGACGCAAAACGAAGAAGCGAAAATTTTTTTCCGCGCCGCGCCTGGCGGCATTGTCACCACTATCGCGTTTTCGCAATCCATGTTGTATCCCGAGCTGGATGCGGATCGAGCCAATGGCTGCATCCGCGATAACGCACACGCTTATTCCAAAGACGGTGGGCTGGCGGTGCTGCACGGCAACATCGCGCTGGACGGTTGCATCGTCAAGACCGCAGGCGTGGATGAAAGCATTTTGAAATTCAGCGGACGCGCGCGCGTGTTCGAAAGTCAGGACGCGGCATCGGCGGGCATTCTGTCCGACCAGATCGTGGCGGGCGATGTGGTCATCATCCGTTACGAAGGGCCGCGCGGCGGGCCGGGTATGCAGGAAATGTTGTATCCGACTTCGTATCTGAAATCGAAAGGTATGGGCAAGGTGTGCGCGCTGCTCACCGACGGGCGTTTTTCCGGCGGCACTTCCGGTTTGAGCATTGGCCACGTCTCGCCGGAAGCGGCCAGCGGCGGCGCGATTGGATTGGTGCAGGAAGGCGACCGCATCGAGATCGACATTCCGAATCGCAGCATCAATCTTGCAATCTCTGATGCCGAGTTGGCGCAACGTCGCGCTGCGATGGAAACGAAGGGCAAGCAGGCGTGGAAGCCAGCGACAGCACGTCCGCGCAAAATATCGGCGGCGTTGCGCGCTTATGCGGCGATGGTGACCAGTGCCGACAAAGGCGCGGTGCGCGATGTGTCGTTAGTGGAGAAATAATCCCAAATTGCCCATTAGGCCGTCATTCCGGCGAAGGCCGGAATCCAGCGATAAAAAATTTACTGCGAAGCAGACAAAACCCAGATGTTGTCCCACTTGCGTGGGAGTTTGTTTATCAACTGGATTCCGGCCTACGCCGGAATGACGGATTTTTCTAATGAGCTATCTGGAATAATGAAGGCGGGTAACTCGTTTCATCCAACAGGGAGATGCCATGAAAGCCATTCTGATTGCCAACCCCAAAGGCGGCAGCGGCAAGACCACACTGTCCACCAATATCGCGGGCTTTTTGGCCTCGCGCGGGCAGCGTGTGGCGATCCTGGATTTGGATAGACAGAAATCTGCGACGCAATGGTTGGCCAATCGTCCGGTGTCTCTGCCCGCTATCGAGTTGATGCATTCGGAAGCGGAAAAAAGCGCGCCGCTTGATTGGCTGGTGATCGACTCTCCCGCCGGACTGCATGGCAAGAATCTGGAACACACGCTGAAGTTGGTACACAAAGTGGTTGTGCCCATCGCGCCATCGGCCTTCGACATTCAGGCCAGCCGCGATTTTCTGGAAGCGTTGCATCACGAAAAAATCATACGCAAAGGCAAGATATTCGTCGGCGTGGTGGGTATGCGTATGGATCCGCGCACCCGTGCCGCACTCACGCTGGAGCAATTCCTGAAAGGGCTGGATGTGCCGATATTGGCCTATCTGCGCGAGGCGCAGGCTTATGTCAACGCCGCCTTCGAGGGCAAAACCCTGTTCGATTTGCCACCCTCGTTGGCGGAGCGCGAACTGGAACAATGGGCGTATTTGCAAAATTGGCTGGAACATGCCGAGTGATTCATCTCAACGAAAAAGGAATGCCATGAAAAAAATACTATTGCCCGTATTGCTGGTTGTGACACTAGTTGCTTGCCAGCCGGATACCCCCACGCCGCCTCCCGCGCCGGTTGTGGTTGTGCCACCAGTCAGCGCGCCGCCGCCCGTCGTTGCCGTGCCCGAAGCAAAACCCGTTGCGGCAACGGGCGATGAGGCAATGCTCGCGCTGGCTAAAAAGAACAATTGTTTCGCCTGCCACACGCTGGACAAAAACCTCGTTGGCCCGGCTTGGAACAAGGTCGCGGCAAAATATCGCGGCCAGCCCGATGCGGAAGCCAAGCTGGTGAGCAAGGTCGCCAAAGGCGGCAGCGGCGTGTGGGGCGCGGTGGCGATGCCGCCGAACGCGCCCAAAATGAAAGAGGAAGACATCAAGTCGCTGGTGCGTTTTATTCTGGCGCTGAAATAACCCTATCATTAAAGTGTCAACGTCGTTGCTTGGCTTGGCGTTGAGGCTTCACATCCCGCGATTTTGCAAATCAGTCGGGGTTGTTTAGAATGCGGGCGGGGTAGATGCTCCGCTCGTTCAAATGTAGTCAAACTTAAAAATGGAGAGAACATGAAATCAATCGTAGTTAGCATGATCGCAGGTGCTGGCCTGCTGGTAGCCGGTTCCGCAATGGCCGCCGCCCCAATGCCCCCTGTGGCTGTCAAGAACAAATGCATGGCTTGTCACACAATCGAGAAGAAATTGGTTGGCCCGGCTTGGAAAGATATTGGTCTTAAGTACAAGGGTGATGCCGGTGCAGCCGCCAAGCTGTCCGCCAAGGTGAAGAAGGGTGGCAGCGGAGTTTGGGGCACAATGCCGATGCCGCCTAACCCGACTGTGAACGATGCCGACATGAAAGAAATGATTGGCTTCATTCTGGATCTGGGCAAGTAATATTGTCGTCAGACAAAACAAAAAAGCCGGCGCGAGCCGGCTTTTTTGTTGCCGGAAACCCTGAATTGACAAGGGTTAGAGGGCTACGCATAATCCGCCAATCCAACCAATATGCCGGAATTTATTATGCAGATTTGCAGATTCACCCTGTTCGCCGTGCTGGGTATCGTCTTGGTCGCATGCGGAAACAACGAGACAACTTCAACCGCCGCTTCGGATGAACTGGTCATTAGAATTGGCGCAGCCGCCCCGCTTACCGGACCGCAGGCGCACGTCGGCAAAGACAATGAATACGGCACGCGCATGGCGATTGATGATGCGAATGCCAAGGGCCTGATGATCGGCGGCAAAAAAGCCCGCTTCGAACTGCTGAGCGAAGACGACCAGACCGATCCCAAAACCGCGACCATCGTGGCGCAGAAGCTGGTGGATGCCAAAGTCAACGGCGTGATCGGCCACATGAACTCCGGCACCAGCATTCCCGCAGCTTCCATCTATTTCAAAAACGGCATCCCGCAAATTTCGCCTTCCGCCACCGCCGTTAAATTCACTGCGCAGGGCTATAACACGTCATTCCGCGTGATGACCAACGACGCGCAGCAAGGCCAAGCGCTGGGCGAATTCGCCACCCAAGTGCTGGGGCTGAAAAAAATCGCGGTGATCGACGACCGCACCGCTTACGGTCAGGGCTTGGCGGACGAATTTGTCAAAGCGGCGCAAGCCAGCGGCGCACAAATTGTCGCGCGTGAATACACCACCGACAAATCCGTGGACTTCACTGCCGTGCTAACCTCGATCAAAGGCAAACAACCCGAGCTGTTGTTCTTCGGCGGCATGGACCCGCAAGGCGTGCCGATGGTCAAGCAACTGCGCGCTTTGGGCATGAAGACACAATTCGTGATGGGCGACGGCGGCTACACGCCCAAGCTGATCGAACTGGCGGGCGGCGCGGAGGAGGGCACTTACGCTTCGCTGCCAGGCGTGCCGCTGGACAACATGCCCAGCGGGCGCGATTTCTCCAAACGGTATGAAGCGCGCTTCCATCAACCCATCCAACTGTACGCGCCGTATTGCTACGACGCGGTTAACGTGATGATCGCCGCCATGCAAAAAGCCGGTTCTGCCGAACCCGCGAAATATTTGCCCGAAGTGGGCAAAGTCGTGCTGGACGGCGTGACCGCAAAAATTTCGTTCGACGAAAAAGGCGACATCAAGGGCGGCGCGGTGACGATTTACCAAGTGCGCCAAGGCAAATGGAGCGCCGTACAAACCATGGGCGGCGCGCCCGCAGCGCACTGATGGCACTGTGCTCGTCATTCCCGCGAAGGCGGGAATCCAGACAAGAAAATAATCCCCCGCAACGCGGGGACAAAATTCAAGGCATATTAGAAAAAACCGCTGGATGGCCGTTCCTCGAAACTCGCCGCCAGCGGCTCGTTTTCCGGCCTACGCCGGAATGACGGATTGATCGTGGACATCCTCCTCCAACAAATCATCAACGGCCTGGTGCAAGGCAGTGTGTATGCCTTGGTGGCCTTGGGCTACACCATGGTCTATGGCATCCTCGGCCTCATCAACTTCGCGCACGGCGAAGTGGTGATGATAGGCGCGATGATTGCGCTCACCGCGTTGCAAGCCTTGCTGGCTGCGGTGGTAGCGCCGGTGCTGGCGGTGCTGCTCAGTTTGTTGGTGGCGATGGCGGTATGTATGGCCTTGGGCTACAGCATCGAACGTATCGCCTACCGCCCGCTACGCAATGCGCCGCGCCTCGCACCGTTGATTACCGCCATCGGCGTGTCCATCGTGTTGCAGAATCTGGCGATGATGATCTGGGGGCGCGAATACCATTCCTTCCCGCTGCCGTTTACCAGCACCTCGCACCAGATCGGCGGCGCGGTGGTGAACGACGTGCAGATCGGCATCGTTGTCGTCGCGCTTTTAATCATGGTAGGGCTGATGTGGCTAGTACATCACACCCGCACCGGGCGCGCCATGCGTGCCGTGGCCGAACATCCCGCCGCCGCCACGCTGATGGGAGTCGATATCAACCGCGTCATCTCGGTCACCTTCATGCTCGGCTCCGCGCTCGCCGCCATCGCGGGCTTCATGGTCAGCGCCAACTACGGCATCGTGCATTACTACATGGGCTTCATGCTCGGCCTCAAAGCCTTCACCGCTGCGGTGCTGGGCGGCATCGGCAACCTGCGCGGCGCGATGCTGGGCGGCGTGTTGTTAGGGCTGATTGAAAGTTTGGGCGCGGGTTATATCGGCGACCTCACCGGCGGCTTCCTCGGCAGTCACTATCAAGACGTGTTTGCTTTCTTCGTATTAATCGCCGTGCTGGTGTTCCGTCCGTCCGGCTTGCTCGGCGAAAAATTGGCGGAGCGGGCATGAGAATAGAACATGATTTTGTAGGTTGGGTTAGGCGCGTTCTTTGCGCCGTAACCCAACATTTCCGCTTGTTGGGTTACGCGATGAAACCGCTAACCCAACCTACAAGAAAAATGGCGTGCGCATGAAACTGCATCGCTCATCCGGCCATCTCACACTCGCCATCGCCCTGCTGGCACTCCCCTTCATCATCGACGCGCTTCTTGGTCACGGCTGGGTGCGCATCGCGGATTTCGCTTTGCTCTACATCATGCTGGCGCTCGGTCTCAACATCGTAGTCGGCTACGCGGGCCTGCTCGATCTGGGTTACATCGCGTTCTTCGCTGTCGGCGCTTATACCTACGCTTTGCTCGGTTCGCCGCAGTTCGGCCTGCACTGGCCGATGTTTGTCACGCTGCCGCTGGGCGCGCTGATCGCCTGTGGTTTCGGCGTGTTGCTGGGTGCGCCCACGCTCAAATTGCGCGGCGACTATCTCGCCATCGTCACCCTTGGCTTCGGCGAGATCATCCGCATCTTCCTCAACAACCTGAACGCGCCGCTCAATATCACCAACGGCCCGCAGGGCATCAGCGCCATCGACCCGTTGCAGCTCGGCGGCTTCTCCTTCGGCAGCTCATACCAGTGGATGGGCATCAAAATTGATGACGTGCATTTGCATTACTACCTGTTCCTAGTCTTCACGCTGCTGGTGATTTTCGTCTCGCGCCGTCTGGAAGACTCGCGCATTGGCCGCGCGTGGGTGGCAATACGCGAGGACGAAGTCGCCGCGTCGGCCATGGGCATCAACACGCGTAACATCAAGCTGCTGGCCTTCGCCATGGGGGCCACCTTCGGCGGCATCTCCGGCGGATTGTTCGCGGGCTTCCAGGGCTTCGTCAGCCCCGAGAGTTTCAGCCTGATGGAATCCATCATGGTGTTGTGCATGGTGGTGCTGGGCGGCATGGGCAACGTCGGCGGCGTGGTGCTGGGCGGCGTGATTTTGGTGGCGTTGCCGGAACTGTTCCGCAATGCGGCTGGGCCGGTGCAGCTAGCGCTGCTGGGCAAAGTCGTGGTCGATCCCGAAAGCCTGCGCATGTTGATGTTCGGCCTCGCGCTGATTCTGGTGATGTTGTGGCGACCCGCCGGACTGTGGCCTTCCAGCCAGCGCCGCCGCGAATTCGATGCCGATGGCAGCGTGCTTGAGCAAGAGCAGGAGACGGTGTATGACGCAAGCAAGTGACCGTCTGCTAGAGCTAAATAATGTCGGCAAACACTTCGGCGGCGTGGTGGCGCTGGCCGATGTTTCGCTGCATATCGAGCAGGGCGAAATCTACGGCCTGATCGGCCCCAACGGCGCGGGCAAGACCACGCTGTTCAACGTCGTCACCGGACTGTACCAACTGGACAGCGGCGCATTCGACTTTGCGGGCAAACGCTACACGAAGTGCAAACCGCACTTGCTGGCGCAAGCCGGAATCGCGCGCACCTTCCAGAACATCCGCCTGTTCGCCAACATGAGCGCGCTGGAAAATATCATGGTCGGTCGTCACCTGCGCACGCGCAGCGGCATCTGGGGCGCGCTCACGCGCCACGCCG
>JAGVNQ010000317.1 GCA_020053195.1 Sideroxydans sp. | reverse complement strand
GCGCAAGCTGGGCAAACACTGGGATGGTGTGCCCGTGCCTTATGTGGGCATAGTCGATCTGGATATGAAGGCGCTGGCCTATTTTCGCAAGCAGGCGCTGAAGAGTCAGCGCCTGTCGCCGGAAGTTCTGGACGAACCCGATCCGTCGTTGCTCGACAAGCTGCACTTGTTGGATGGTGCTTACCTCAAACGCGCCACGGTGTTGCTGTTTCATCCAGACCCGGAAAGATTTGTCACTGGGGCTTTTATCAAAATCGGTTTTTTTGAAAACAACGTAGATTTGCGCTATCAGGACGAAGTTCATGGTGATCTGTTTACGCAAGTGAATCAGACTATCGAGGTGCTGAAAGCCAAGTATCTGAAGGCGTGGATTTCCTACGAAGGTTTGCAACGTATCGAGACCTGGCCGGTGCCGGAGTCTGCCTTGCGCGAGGCAATCCTGAATGCGGTCGTGCATAAGGATTACGCAAGCGCCATTCCCATTCAGATCAGCGTTTATGCGGACAAATTGATGATCTGGAATCCGGGGCAGTTGCCGCCGGAGTGGACGGTGGAAAATCTGCTGGGCAAGCACTCATCCCAGCCGTATAACCCCGAGGTTGCCAACGCATTTTTCCGCGCGGGGATGATCGAGTCATGGGGGCGCGGCATCGAGCGCATGATGGAGGCTTGCAAGGCGGGGAACGTGCCGGAACCGGAATTGCGTTTTGAGCATACGGGGCTGTGGACGGTTTTTTATTTCGCGCCGAAACAGCCGAAAGCCGGAGAGATCGTCGGGGGAACTACCCAAGAAGTTGAAGGTGAAAAGTTGGGTGAAAAGTTGGGTGAAAAGTTGGGTGAAATGCGAGTTGCCATTGTCAGGGCTATGTTTGCCAATCCCAATGTGACGGTGGTTCAACTTGCGCAAGCACTGAAAATCAGCACGACTGCGGTGGAAAATAATTTGCAATACCTGAAGCGGCAAGGCTACATCGAGCGCATTGGTCCGGCCAAAGGCGGGCATTGGAAGGTGAAAGGATAGCTATGTGTCCCATCGGTCAGTCAGAGCGTGCCACACAGAACCGCGTGATCGCGTTGTTCCGCGATGAACTCGGTTACGACTACCTCGGCGACTGGAACGACCGCCCGAACAACAGCAACGTCGAAGAGAAGCTGCTCACGGCTTATCTCGCCAAGCGCGGTTACAGCGCGGCGCAGATCAGCCGGGCGCTCGACCGCTTGCGCACCGAAGCTGGTAACCCGAACCGCAGTCTTTACGACAACAACAAGGCGGTTTATAGCCTGCTGCGCTACGGCGTGCCGGTGAAAGCGGCGGTGGGCGAGAACACCGAGACGATCAAGCTCATCAATTGGGAAGATGCGACGCAAAACGATTTTGCCATTGCCGAGGAGGTGACGCTGCATGGCAACCACGAGCGGCGGCCTGATCTGGTGCTGTATGTGAACGGCATTGCGGTGGGCGTGCTGGAGTTGAAGAACAGCCGTGTCTCCATTAGCGACGGTATCCGCCAGAATATTTCCAACCAACAGCCTGAATTCAACGAGTGGTTTTTCAGTACGGTGCAGTTCATCTTTGCGGGCAATGATTCCGAGGGGCTGCAACACGCCACGATCAAGACAGAAGAAAAGTATTTCCTCAAATGGAAAGAAGACGAGGCGGACAACAGTCGCTTCAAGCTGGATAAGTATCTGCTCAAGATGTGCAACAAGGAGCGGCTGATCGAGCTGATGCACGACTTTGTGCTGTTCGACGGCGGTGTGAAGAAGCTGCCGCGCGTGCATCAATACTTCGGCATCAAGGCAGCGCAGGAACATGTTCACCGCCGCGAAGGCGGCATCATCTGGCACACGCAGGGCAGCGGAAAAAGCATCGTGATGGTGCTGCTGGCGAAGTGGATTCTGGAGAACAAGCCGAATGCGCGCGTGGTGATCGTCACCGACCGCGATGAGCTGGATAAGCAGATTGCGGACGTGTTCATCGACGCGGGGCATCCCATGACTCGCGCAACAAGCGGGCGCGACTTGATGTCCAAGCTCGGTCAGGCGACTCCGCGTTTGCTGTGTTCGCTGGTGCATAAGTTTGGCAAGAAGGGTGTGGACAATTTCGAGCAGTTCATTGAGGAGCTGAAAGCCCAACCCAGCCCGACAGTGGGCGAGATTTTTGTGTTCGTGGATGAATGCCACCGCACGCAGAGCGGTAAGTTGCACCGCACCATGAAGGCGCTGATGCCGAATGCGGTGTTCATCGGATTTACCGGCACGCCGCTGCTCAAGAAAGATAAAACAACCAGCCAGGAAGTATTCGGCGGCTATATCCATACCTACAAGTTCAGCGAGGCGGTGGAGGACGAGGTGGTGCTCGACTTGGTGTATGAGGCGCGCGACATCGACCAGAGTTTGGGTTCTGAAGACAAGATAGACGCATGGTTCGATGCCAAGACCAAGGCGCTGAACGATTGGCAAAAAGCCGCGCTGCGCGAGCAGTGGGGCACGATGCAGAAGGTGCTGAGTTCGCGCTCGCGCATGGAGCGGGTGGTGCAAGACATCATTTTCGATTTCAGCGTGAAGCCCCGACTGAGCAACGAGCGCGGCAACGGTATCCTGGTGGCTTCCAGCATCTACGAGGCTTGCAAGTATTTCGAGTTGTTCCAGAAGACGGTGTTCAAGGGCAAGTGCGCGGTGGTGACTTCATACAACCCGCAGACGAAAGATGCCACGCTGGAAGATACCGGCGCGAACACGGAGACGGACAAGATGTTTATCTACAACATCTACACCGCGTTGCTCAAAGACAAGGGTATGGCGAATACCGAGGCCTATGAGGACTACGCCAAGAAGATGTTCAAGGAGCAGCCCGCCAATATGAAGTTGCTGGTGGTGGTGGACAAGCTGCTAACGGGTTTTGATGCGCCCAGTTGCACTTATCTCTACATCGACAAGAGCATGCAGGATCACGGTTTGTTTCAGGCGATCTGCCGCACCAACCGTCTGGATGGTGTCGATAAGGATTTTGGCTACATCGTGGACTACAAAGATTTGTTCAAGAATCTGGTCAATGAAAAGGGTACGGGCGCGCTGCAAGTTTATACGTCGGAGTTGGATCACAGTGCGGGCGGCGTTAATCCCGAAATTCTGCTGCAAGAACGTTTGAGCAAAGGCCGAGAGCGACTGGATAACGCATTGAACATTATCGCGCTGCTGTGCGAGCCGGTGCAGCCACCGCAAGGCGAGTTGGAACACATCCATTACTTCTGCGGCAATACCGAAATTTCAGACGACTTGAAGGCGCGGGAGCCACAGCGCGCGGCGCTTTATAAGGCGACAGTGGCATTGGTGCGCGCTTACGCCAACATTGCCGACGAACTGGCTCGGGCGGGCTACAGCGCTGCCGAGATTCAGCGCATCGAACAGGCGCTGGATCGTTATCTTAAGCTGCGCGAGATCATCCGCAATGCCAGCGGTGAAAGCCTCGACTTGAAAGCCTACGAGGCCGACATGCGGCATCTGATCGACACTTACATCGAAGCCGATGAGCCGAGAAAAATTTCACCCTTCGATGACATGCCGCTGCTGGAACTGATTGTGAAATCCGGTATTGCGGATGCGATCAACAGTCGGCTGGGTGGATTGAAAGGCAACAAGGATGCGATTGCCGAAAGTATCGAGAACAATGTCCGCAGCAAGATTATCAAGGAGCATCTGAGCGACCCGGCGTTTTACGACAAGATGTCCACGCTGTTGGACGAGATTATCGCCGCTCGCAAAGCGAAGGCGATTGAGTACGAAAAATATTTGAAGCTGATTGCCGAGCTGGTGAGAAAAGTGGAGGCCGGTCATGCCGACGATACGCCGGTGCAATTGAATACTCCCGGCAAACGCGCGTTGTATAACTTGCTGAGTCTGGGCGCGCCGGGCGGGCAACTTGGCGTGGCGCAACCCGCAGCTGTGTATGCGGCGACAAACGGAGCGCTTGAGTTGGCGATGCGGATTGATATGACAGTTAAGCAAGCACGACCAGACGGCTGGCGTGGCGTGCAAGCGAAAGAGAATGTCATCAAGGCGGCCTTGTTTGCGATATTGAAAAATGTGGGGGAGGTTGAGCGCGTCTTCCTCATCATTCGGCAGCAGAAGGAATATTGATGGTCACGCAGATCAATCTGGGTGAGATCGCGGTGGATGTGGTGTTGAAAGACATCAAGAACATTCACCTGAGTGTCTATCCACCCACCGGCAGAGTGCGTATCTCCGCGCCGTTGCGCATGGATATTGACACTATTCGCGTGTTTGCCGTTACCAAACTGGGGTGGATCAAGAGTCAGCAACATAAGCTGTGCGAACAGGAGCGCGAAACGCCGCGCGAATATCTTGAACGCGAAAGCCATTATGTTTGGGGGAAGCGCTATCTGCTGAATATTGAGGAGCAAGACGCTGCGCCGGAAGTTGAGCTAAAGCACAACAAGATGATTCTGCGGATTCGACCAGCGACCAGTCAGGAAAGAAGGCATGAAATTCTTGATGCGTGGTATCGCGAGCAGCTCAAAGTAGCGCTTCCTCAGTTGTTCGAGAAATGGGAATCGCTGATGGGGGTGAAGATGGGGCGGTGCTTTGTGCAAAAGATGAGAACGAAATGGGGGAGTTGTAGCCACGACTCCAGGAACATCCGCCTCAATACCGATCTGGCCAAGAAGCCGCCGGAGTGTCTTGAATATATCGTCGTGCATGAGCTGGCTCACTTGCTGGAGCCGACGCACAACAGCCGTTTCGTTGCGTTGATGGATCAGTTCATGCCGAAATGGCGATTCTACAAGGATCAGCTAAACAAGCTGCCGGTTAGGCATGAGGACTGGGGTTACTGATCTTGCATGGCAACTCTAGGTTGCAAACAGCACGCATACTGAGTTGCTCCCAAAAAATTGCTCCTTACATATTTCAAATATGCTGCGTCGCAATTTTTTCGCGCCTTGTCTTGCTTGGAGCTTTGAATTTTTTAGAGGCGGTCTATTGGTTTTCAGCTGACTTACGCGGTGGCGGATTCTCGGTATGCCCTGCGCTGCTTTGCAACCCACGTCAAAGCCAGATCGCCCCCGGTAAGCAGCGATGAGTATAGCCAATTACTTGGCGCGAGGTTTGGGGGGAATGGTGCGTTCCGGGTCGCCGGCTCGGGCGTTTTGTACATAACGCCCCAAGTGGCGGTCGGTTTTGGCGATGTGGCCGGTGAACCAGTCGAGCAACAGCAGTTGGGTGCGGAACGAAAGGTGGGCCAAGTCGCATTTGCCTTCGTCCGCTTCTTCTTTGTAGGCCACGAAGTTGTCGATGAAGCGTTTGTGCTCCAGCAGATGGCTTTCGAGGAAGGGGTAGCCGATGGTTCGCATCAGGTCTTCTTCGGCGCTTTCGCTTTCCGCGTGGTGGCTGGCCAGATAGGCGAAGGCTTCGCGGATGGCCTGACCGTCTTGCTTTTCCATGATGGAGATGAGTTCGTTGACTTTGCCGAACAATTCTTTGTGTGACTCGTCAATTTCTTTAATGCCGATCTGGAATTCGTCGCGCCATTCCAGATGCGTGTTTAACTCGCCGGTGGTGAAGTGCTGGCCGGTGGCGAGATAGTTTTCGCAGCGCGCCATGTACAGGCGCGCCGGAATGTCTTTCGGCGTGGTCTCTATGCACTGGGAGAGCAGTTCCATCGCGCGCGGGATTTCATTCAAGTGGTAGTAGGCGATCGCCGCTTCGAACTTGTCTTTGGTGGCGCGTTTGCCGTCGCGCACTTTGACGGGATCGTTGTCGAAAACCTCGTAGATGGAAAGCGGCTGCGTTTTGCCTTTGACGCGGATGCGGTCCAGAAAACGGATGTCGTATTTGGACGGGTTGTTCAGGTCGTACAGCGTGTTCTGGCTGATGAGCAGCGGCGTGCGATAGGTTTTGGTGGCTTCCTCGATGCGCGCGGTCAGGTTGACGGCATCGCCGATCACGGTACTTTCCATGCGGTTCGCCCCGCCTACCGTGCCTATCATGACCAAGCCAGTGTTGAGCCCGA
This sequence comes from Sideroxydans sp., assembly GCA_020053195.1. Taxonomy (GTDB): domain Bacteria; phylum Pseudomonadota; class Gammaproteobacteria; order Burkholderiales; family Gallionellaceae; genus Sideroxyarcus. The sequence continues at coordinate 4,749 of JAGVNQ010000317.1, read as the reverse complement.
AACCGATCTGGATCGGCTCGTAGCCGGCGCGCGTGCGCCCGGAATTGTATTCGTCCAGTTTTTCCAGTATGTGGATTGCGCCGCTCACCGCATCATCGGCGCTATGGGTGAACAGTGCCATGATGGCATCGCCCATGTATTTGTCGATAATGCCGCGATGCTGGCTGATGATTGGCTCGATCTGGCTGAGATAGGAGTTGAGGAACTCGAAATTCTCGGAGGGAGTCATGGATTCGGACAGCGGCGTGAAATTGCGGATGTCCGTGAACATGATGGTCAGTTTGCGTTCCACCTGATCGCCCAGCTTCACATCGACGATGTTGTCTCTATCCAGCAGCGTGAGCAGTTGGTGCGGGATCAGGCGCGCGAAGGCCTGTTCGGTCTGTTGCAGTTTCAGCAGGGATTGCTGGTAATCTTCGACGGCTTTTTTGCGCAACTCGACTTCCGTTTCCAGTTTGTCTTTGGTGGCGGTCAGCTGTGCCGTGCGGCGCGTGACAGTCCATTCCGCGCGGGATGAACGGCTGACGATGGAAAGTATCGAAGCGATCAGAACACCCGTGAGAAAGGTGATCCACTGCAGGCTAAGCTCGGTGAAATAAATGGCGAAAACCAGCAGCCCAACCACAACAATGACTGCAAATGCAGAAATGAATGGTTTGACGCTACGAAAAATCTTGCGGGTAAGCATTGTTGTTATCCCTTAATTTTCATTGGGCCGGTTCTGGATAATTCCCCGAAATCCGACTCCTCCTTCACGTAACTTTAACAGACAAATGCGGATTGTCTAAATACTAAGGAGGTGTTGAAAGAAACTTGCGGGTAGCGCGGAATGGATACCCGAAATGAGCGATGTGACGGGCAAAAAGGAGTTCAGCGCTCGCCAAAATATTGCAATAACCCGAACGGGGAGTTCACGCTGCCTGCGGCGGGCCAAGTGGCTGGCGACGTGGCCGGGTCGATATAGCCGTAGGACGCGATGATGCCGGTCATACCCGCCGCCTGCGCCGCCTGCATATCGCGCAAATCGTCGCCCAGATACAGGCAAGTTTCCGGGGCAACGCCCATTAGCATGGCGGCGTGCAGCATCGGCATCGGGTGCGGCTTGGCGAATTCGCAGGTGTCGCCGCTCACCAGGCAGGCCGCACGTTTGGCGTAGCCCAGTTTTTCCATCAACGGCACGGTGAAGCGGTGCGGCTTGTTGGTGACAATGCCCCAGGGTAAGTCGCGTTGTTCCAGTTCGGCGATCAGCGCCGACATGCCGGGGAATAATCGGGTGCGGTCGCAGATATGCGCCTCGTAATGTTGCAGGAAATCATTGCGAGCCGCGTCATAGTCCGGCGATCCCGGTGCTATGCCGAGGCCAAGTTTGAGCAAACCGGGCGAACCGTGCGAAGCCATCGGGCGGATAGTCGCTTGCGTCAAGGCGGGCACGCCGCGCAGGCTCAAAACATGGTTCAACGCCTCGCCCAGATCGGGCGCGGTATCGGCAAACGTGCCGTCCAAATCGAAGAGGACAGCTTCAATCACGTTGGCAAGCCACCATGTAATTGACGCTGGTGTCGTGTCCGAGAGAATATGATTTATCCAGCGGGTTGTAGCTCATGCCGGTCACGTCGGTCACGTTCAGCCCCGCGTTGCGGCACCATTGCGCCAGTTCGGACGGTTTGATGAACTTGGCGTAATCGTGTGTGCCTCGCGGCAGCAGATTCAACACATATTCCGCGCCGAGAATGGCGAACAGGTACGACTTCGGGTTGCGGTTAAGCGTGGAAAAAAACACTTGGCCGCCCGGTTTCACCAGCTTGGCGCAAGCCGCCACCACCGCAGCGGGATCGGGCACATGCTCCAGCATTTCCATGCAAGTCACCACGTCGTAATGTGCGGGGCGCTCGTCGGCCAACACTTCCACCGCCACTTTGCGGTATTCCACTTGCTTGCCGCTTTCCAGCAAATGCAATTTGGCCACTTGCAGCGACTTGTCGGCGAGGTCTATGCCTGTCACCGTTGCGCCCAGTCCCGCCATGCTCTCGGACAAGATGCCGCCGCCGCAGCCCACATCCAGCACTGTCTTGCCGGAAAGTCCCGCGATGCGGTCAATGTAACCCAGACGTAGCGGGTTGATTTCGTGTAGCGGTTTGAATTCACTGTTCGCGTCCCACCACTTGTGGGCGAGTTGCGAGAATTTTTCGATTTCGACGGGATCGGCGTTGGACATGATGGATGACCGTGTTAGAGGGGAATGCGTGGAATGTAGCAAATCCACCGGCAATTAAAAAGAGAGAATTCATTTACATCCTCCTCGCCTTAGTATTTTTTAAAACCACACCTCGTGGAGAAGCTCATGGATAGGGAATCTACGCGATGTGAATGACGTAGATTCCCTATACATGCGCTTCTCCGAGGAGTGGTGCTCTCAAAAACCTATTTTGCATTCACTGAACGCCCCTCGCCCTAACCATACCCATGAACCTCGCGCTTTTGTAGGTCGGGATTTATCCCGACGGTTTTGGAGATTAATAAAACGTCGGGATAAATCCCGACCTACGAAAACCGGCACGGTTCACGGAACTCAATTTGGGCGAACGTTGAGCGCCTGCGGTCTCTCCCGCTCGCGGGAGAGGGAATGCAACTTTGCGGCTAATCACGATTTCTTTTGTCGCATAATGTTCGGGCTCCATACAAAATTCCGCGCGTTTGACAGGAGAATCAAATGGAAAAATCTAATCACGAACCTTCCTCTCTCCCTTGGTTCCGGGACGAGCTGCGCAGAAAAATGGCCGAACTGGAGCAAGAGATTGCCGCGCACCGCCACACCCTCGATTTGCTGCGCCAGACCGAAAATGCCTATGGACGTTTTGTGCCCCATCAATTGTTGCGGCTATTGCACGCGGAAAGCATTCTCGATCTGGAGCTGGGCGAGCAGATCGAACGCACTATGACCGTGATGTTTTCCGACATCCGCGATTTCTCCCATTTATCCGAAGACTTAACCCCGCAGCAAATCTTTGCGTTTATCAACTCGTTTCTGGGCGAGATGGAGCCGGTCATCAGCGAGCACGGTGGCATCGTGGACAAATACATCGGAGACGCGATCATGGCGCTGTTTCCCTCCGGCGCGGACGCGGGCTTGCAAACCGCCATCGCCATGCTGGCGCAGTTGCAGATTTATAACGCGGGAAGGGGGCGCGCCGGATACCGCCTCATCCGCATCGGCATCGGCCTCAACACCGGCATCGTTATGCTGGGCACGGTGGGCGGCACGCAGCGCATGCAGGGCACGGTGCTCGGCGACGAAGCCAACCTTGCCGCGCGCCTGGAAGAAACCACCAAGGTGTATCAAACCCCGCTGCTGATTAGCGAACACACCTTGTGCGCGCTGGCAGACGAATCGAAATATTGCATCCGTTTCCTCGACCGCATCCGCGTCAAAGGCAAATCACAGCCGCAATCCGTGTATGAAGTGTTCGACAACGACGAAGCGCAAACGCGCAGCGGCAAACTGGCCACCCGCAACACGTTCGAAGAAGCCGCCGCCTACTACCATCTTAAGGTCATGGACAAAGCCATCCCCTTGTTCGAAGCCTGCCTGCAACAAGTCGCTGACGACAAACCCGCGCAAATTTATTTGAAGCGCTGCCGCGACTTTCTAAAATCCGGGCATCACGCCAGCACCGGCGAACTCGGCGCAACGCTGGAATGGCGCGACGAATTTCTGGTGGGAGTCGAAGAAATCGACAAGCAGCACCACGAACTGCTGGCCAACATCAACCAGCTCGCGCACACCATCGCCAGCGGCGACACCTCAAGCCTGGACGACGTGCTGGAATTCCTCGCCGACTACGTGCATTTCCACTTCTACAGCGAAGAAAAAATCATGCAAGAACTGCACTACCCGCTGATGGACGACCACCTGCGCGAACATAAAAAACTCATCGAAAAATTCAACCGTCTCAAAGGCGAAATCACCGGAGGCAAACACGACCCGCTCTACCTCGGCTTCCAGATACAACTGTTCCTGTTCGACTGGTTCGCCAACCACACCACCAAAACCGACCGCCACCTCGGCAGATTCATTCGCACGCTTGAACAAAAAGCAGGCGCGGCGAAATTGATTTAACGGCTTCAAAATTTCAAAGGAAATCCCCATGAAAAAATTGAAAAACGAAAACGCCTTGTTTAAAGAAGCCCTGCAAGCCGGCGTGAAATACGCCGAAGGACGCGGCGTGGTTGAATTTGAACCTACCGATTCCGCCAGCGAAAAACTGCTCTACCTCTACCGCCTGCTGGTCCACGACAAAGTCATCCAACCCCTGCCCGAAGACCAAGTCGCCGAAAAAACCCTGCGCCACAAACTGGCCATTTGGTATTCCAAACAACTGCCCAAGGATCATCCGCTGCTGTCGTAGGGGAGAGAGGCATACTTCGTTTTTTGGTTGCAACGCTATGGCGTGCATCGGTGTCAACGCACTCGTTCTATGATCGCGTAAAGCTTGGATCATTTGAGTCCGTTGCGCGGCAGGTCATACTATAACCTGAAGCTCCAGTCCCCCCATATTCGCCGCATGCTTATCCCACTGGACGTTTGAAGAGGAGAATAAGCAGGTTGCTCGCAGTTTACTTAGCCCTTTTCGAGAGCGGTTGAGTGGCATTAATCTCTTCGGGTCAATTCCCCGCACCTTGGTGCGAAGGCTGGCGGTAGCCAGCAGCTTGAAGAGCGGTGTTAATACCCCGCAGCTTGCTGCGGGGTGC
>JAGVNQ010000196.1 GCA_020053195.1 Sideroxydans sp. | reverse complement strand
GGCGGTGGCGGCCAAACTGCGTGGCACGGACGAGCGCGCGGTGGCCATCATCGGTGATGGCGCGCTGACCGGCGGCATGGCGTTTGAGGCGCTGAACAACGCGGGCGCGCTGGATGCCAACCTGCTGGTGATTCTCAACGACAACGATATGTCCATCTCGCGTCCGGTCGGCGCGCTGAACAATTATCTGGCGAAGCTGATGTCGGGGCGTTTTTACGCGGCGATGCGGCGCGGCAGCGAGAAAGTGCTGAAGGGTATGCCGCCGGTGCTGGAGTTCGCCAAACGCACCGAAGAACACCTCAAAGGCATGGTCATCCCCGGCACCATGTTCGAGGAATTCGGCTTTAACTACATCGGCCCCATCGACGGCCACGATCTGGATACGCTGGTCGATACTTTGCGCAATATCCGCCAACTGGAAGGCCCGCAGTTCCTGCACATCGTCACGCAAAAAGGCAAAGGCTACGCCAAGGCCGAAGACGATTGCGTGCTGTATCACGGCGTGGGCAAATTCGATCCCGACCACGGCATCAAGCCCAGCGTGAGTTGCAAACAAACATACACGCAAGTGTTCGGCGACTGGTTGTGCGATGCGGCGGCGGCAGACACGCGGTTGGTCGGCATCACACCCGCTATGTGCGAAGGCTCGGGCATGGTCGAGTTCGCCGAAAAATTTCCCGAACGTTATTTCGACGTGGGCATCGCCGAACAACACGCGCTCACCTTTGCGGCGGGGCTGGCTTGCGACGGATTCAAGCCGGTGGTGGCGATCTACTCCACTTTCCTGCAACGCGCTTACGACCAACTGATTCACGACATCGCCATCCAGAATCTGCCGGTGGTATTTGCCATCGACCGTGGCGGCTTGGTCGGCGCGGACGGCGCAACGCACGCGGGCAGTTTCGATCTTTCCTTCCTGCGCAGCATCCCCAACATGACGGTGATGACCCCTGCCGACGAAAACGAATGCCGCATGATGCTGAGCACCGCGTTCAGTCTGGATACCCCCAGTGCGGTGCGTTATCCGCGCGGCTGCGGCACTGGCGTGGAGGTGAAAAAAACTCTGCAAACCTTGCCTGTAGGCAAAGGCGAAATACAACGCGAAGGCAAACACGTCGCCATTCTCGCTTTCGGCTCCATGCTCGCACCCGCGTTGCAAGCGGGCGCACAAACCGATGCCACGGTCGCCAACATGCGCTTCGTCAAACCGCTGGATGAAGAACTGGTGCTGAAACTGGCGCGCGAGCACGTGCTGCTGGTCACCGTGGAAGAGAACGCCCTGCAGGGCGGCGCGGGCAGCGCGGTGGCGGAATGTCTGGCGCGCCACGGCATCGTTGTGAGCGTGTTGCATCTGGGCTTGCCGGACGCATTTCTGGAGCAGGGCGATCCCGTGCAAATGCTGGCCGATTGCGGGCTGGATGCGGCGGGAATCGAACGCGCAATACGGGAAAGAATCGCAGAATAAAACGAGATGATGTCGTTAGACGTTAGTCGTTAGTTTTTAGTTAAAGGCCGCAACGCAGTTGCGACAATGCCAACTACAAACTAACGACTAGTAACTAAAGAACAATATTGCCCGACCATTCCAGTCGGACAATGAGTATAATTTCACACAACATTTAACTAAAGACTCCGATATGACTCCCATCGCCGACGTACAAAGCAGTGCCGACACCCGCCAACTGGCGATCAACAAAGTCGGCATCAAAAGCATCCGCCATCCCATCATGGTCAAGGACAAGAGCATGGGCGTGCAGCACACCATCGCCACCTTCAACATGTACGTGCATCTGCCGCACAATTTCAAAGGCACGCACATGTCGCGCTTCGTGCAGATTCTCAACCAGCACGGGCGCGAAATTTCGGTGGAATCGTTCGAGAGCATCCTGCGCGAAATGGTGGAAAAGCTGGAAGCGAAATCCGGCTACATCGAAATGGCCTTCCCCTATTTCGTCAACAAGACCGCACCCGTTTCCGGCGTGCAAAGCCTGCTCGATTACGACGTGACTTTCATCGGCGAGATCGTCGAGGGCACTTACCGTTTCACCATGAAGGTATTGGTGCCGGTGACCAGTTTGTGTCCGTGCTCCAAGGAAATTTCCGATCGCGGCGCGCACAACCAGCGCTCGCACGTCACCCTCACCGTGCGCACGCGCAGCTCGGTGTGGATAGAAGAAGTGGTGCGCTTCGCCGAAGAACAAGCCTCCAGCGAACTGTACGGTTTGCTCAAACGTCCCGACGAGAAATTCATCACCGAACGCGCTTACGACAACCCCAAATTCGTCGAAGACATGGTGCGCGATGTGGCCGCCGTGCTGAACGCCGACGAGCGCATCGAGGCATATATTGTCGAGTCGGAAAATTTTGAATCCATCCACAACCACTCGGCTTATGCGCTGATCGAGCGGGATAAAACCAAGGATTGACCCCAAGCCGGATAACCGAAAGGCCGCCTGCGGGCGGCCTTTTGTTTTCTCCTCTTAAAATCCCGTTTTCCGTTCCCATCCTCGAGATCAACCCCACCCGTCTGGTGGTGCAGCACCGCAAGGGCGAAGAGAAACACTTCGACGACTGGGCGGCAGTGCTGTTCGACCAGGCTTAGCTGGCTGAATGCGGACAGATGGATGATCCGGCGGGGTTTGTGAAACGCATCAACCAACTGATATTGGAGATGTGCGCCTGTGCAGGTTGAGGGCCGGAAGTTGGAAATGGAAACGGGCACTAAGGTGCCCGTTTTTTTATGCGGTTTATTTTATTGGTGTCTGCGGATCGGCCAAAGCGGCCAATTTATCATTCATTGGAATCGGCTGCTTAGCCGACCAAAGCGGACATCAACGTGAAGCTAAGGGGCGCGCTTTAGCGCGTCCCTCTTGAATGCAAGGTTAGATCGCTCTTTCACGGAGAGTGCCCAAGAGTTTGCGAAAACGTTCCGTGACATTCTGCATTGAGGGCAGGATACGTGCATTGTAGCTCTCAGAAAACGCAATGCGTTCTACCTCCGTTCTTGCGAGAATGGTTGCTACAGGCCAGCCTTCTGACGGGCCTTGCCGAAGGGGAACTAGAACTGTTGCAACGCCAAGTCCACATTCCCTTCCGAGCGAGGCCAGCGTTTCGTACAACTCGCTATCTAAATAGATGGCGTGGTCGGACAGCACCTTTAGGAATACTTGGGCAGCGTTGTGAGCGGCTTCACACTGTGAAGAATAGAACGCAAGGTGAGCTTCGTCAGTGGAGCCACGGAGTGGCGACCCATTGATGAGCTGAGTCGCTGGGCTTACCCAGGCGCGCAGGGCGGAGTAAATGTTATGAATTGCTTGTGCTCCTTGGGCATCAATCCTCGAAAGGGCGACGCTTTGTTCGTGTGCATAGATCGACAGCTCTGTTTTTAGCGATTCGGTTTTCTGTGTGAGGCGAGCGTCATGCGTTTTAAGAGATTTGTCGAGCTGATGCTGAATAAAGGACGTGCCCAAGAATTTGAGTAGCGCGTATGCGGATAATCCGCCTGCACCTAAAGCTACGATAATATCTATGAGAAGGTTCATGCTAGCGCTCTAACGTAAAGCTAACCGGCGCTGCGCGGCTTTATCGCGCAGCGTCCAGCGACCGGAGGGAGCGAGGTTGAGCGCCATGTTAGGCATTCTTTCCCTCTGGAGCGATTCCATACTTTGGAAATAGAACACTTGTGAAAAATCCTTCAAGTGCCCCCCGGTTGCGGTATTCACTTTCCAATATCCATTGGATGGAACAATTTTGTCTCAAGAACTCTTTTGCCTCCCCCATGGTTGAGGCCTCGCCTGATTCAACCATGTATTTCTTTAGCCTTGCGGTAGATTGGTTACCCATTAAATGGTTTGTGTATAACCTCCGAGCCAGCTTCGAGGCGCGCCCGACGTAATATGGAATAACTGCGCCATTTACATTTGCTGAAATTAGATAAATTCCTCCAGCTGTTGGGAGTTGGCTTTCAGTGAGGTTCAAATACGGAACCGGATTCGCTGTCAACAAATCATCTAGCTTTGATTTCAAGCTTTGTATGCGTTCAGTGTGCATGAAAATGCCTAACAGTTATTATGCGGACGCATAATGATAAATAGAGGATTGAAGTTCTCATCACATTTTTCTTTTAAATACACAATGATATGTATTGGCCTGTCCGCATAATAGTAAATTGCAAGTGCGGACGCAATTGAACCTCAGAGATGTCAGCTTTGATCTGCTCAGCAGACGTAACGTGGATCACAATGGCGGCAGCTAAGGCCGATAAACAGCCGTCGTTAAGACGTGCGTTCAAAACCCTCGCGACGTTCTTCCAAGTTCAGATAAAGCAGCCTGCTTTACGACGCATAGCGGCAACTCCCAAAGCCACATAAAATACGCTTCCGATTTTTCATCGCACAACCATGAAACCCATCGCCATCTTCCGCCACTCCCCCAGCGAAGGCGCGGGCTATTTCTCCGCTTTTCTCGACGAACAACATATCCCGTGGCAATCAATTTGTATCGACGCGGGCGAAGCCGTGCCGCGCCGCGCGCAGGATTATTCCGGGCTGGTGTTTATGGGTGGGCCGATGAGCGTGAATGACGATCTACCGTGGATTGCGCCCATGCTGGCGCTGATCCGCGATGCCGTGGCGCATGATGTGCCGTTGCTCGGCCATTGCCTCGGCGGGCAGCTCATGTC
>JAGVNQ010000064.1 GCA_020053195.1 Sideroxydans sp. | reverse complement strand
TTTCTCTGTGTTCTCTGTGTTCTCTGTGGCTAAATGATTTTGATTTTGCCTTTGAAGTACTTGCTTACTTGATGCGCATCCCCGGCATCGCACCATCGTCCGGCGACAGCACAAACAGCCCCGGCGCTTCGCCCGAAGCCGCCAGCACCATGCCTTCCGACAAACCGAACTTCATCTTGCGCGGCGCGAGATTGGCGACCATCACCGTCATGCGGCCTTTGAGTTTTTCGGGGTCGTAAGCCGACTTGATGCCCGCAAACACCGTGCGCGGTTTCTCCTCGCCGATGTCCAGCGTCAGCTTCAATAACTTCTCCGCACCTTCCACATGCTCCGCGTTCACGATATGCGCCACGCGCAAGTCGATCTTGCTGAAGTCGTCGATGGAAATAGTGTCGGCAATCGGCGAAATCATATTCCCCTCGCCCGCTGGCGGGAGAGGGGCTAGGGGAGAGGGTGTGTGTTGCTGCGCCTCGGCATGTCGTTGCTGCGAATGTGCTTCAGTCATGGGTTTTAAACTTTCCTGGTTGGCGGCGACCATGGCTTCGATCAGTTTGGGGTCGAGGCGGGTGGCTAGGTGTTCGTAGGAATTAATAATGTGTCCGGCAGGCAATTTTGAGTGAACATCTTTCCAAGTAAGCGGGGCTATGTTCAGAAAATTCTCAACTTGCGCTGCAAGTTCCGGTAGCACAGGTTTCAGATAGAGAGTTAGATCGCGGAATAACATCAGCGCGGTCGAGCATACGGCGTGCAGTTCGGCCTCTTTGCCTTCCTGCTTAGCCAATGCCCAAGGCTGTTTTTCGGCGATGTATTGGTTCGCAACGTCGGCAAGTCTCATGATCTCGCGCAATGCACGGGCATAATCGCGATCTTCGTAGTGCTCAGAAATATCATTGTTTGCGTAAGCTGAGGCGCTAATTAACTCAAAAGCAGAAGAGTCTTCACTGCCGACTTTGCCGTCGAAGCGTTTGCTGATAAACCCTGCACACCGACTCGCAATATTGATGTACTTCCCAATCAAATCGCTATTCACCTTCGCCACAAAATCCTCAAGGTTCAGGTCGAGGTCTTCCATGCTGCCGTTGAGTTTCGCGGCGTAGTAGTAGCGCAGGTATTCGGTATTCTTGATGTGATCGATATAGCTGCGCGCGGTGATGAAAGTGCCGCGCGATTTGCTCATCTTTTCGCCGTTCACCGTGAGGAAGCCGTGCGCGAACAGTTTGGTCGGCGTGCGGAAACCGGCGTGTTGCAACATGGCCGGCCAGAACAGCGCGTGGAAGTAGAGGATGTCTTTGCCGATGAAGTGGTATAGCTCGGTGTCCGAGCCTTGCTTCCAATAGTCGTCGAAATTCAAAGGTGCAAACCCCTCCCCAGCCCTCCCCTTGTCAGGGGAGGGAGCGGTCGGCTCCTCCCCTGACAAGGGGAGGTTGGGAGGGGTTGGGGTTTGCTTGGCGCACAACTGCTTAAAGCTCCCCATATACCCCACCGGCGCATCCAGCCACACATAAAAATATTTCCCCGGCGCGTCGGGAATCTCGAAACCGAAATACGGCGCATCGCGCGAGATGTCCCAGTCGGACAATTTGTTTTCGCCGACTTCTCCCAGCCATTCCTGCATCTTGTTGGCGGCTTCGGCTTGCAGCGCGCCGCTGCGTGTCCATTCGCGCAGGAACTGCTGGCAGGTGTCGGCGGAGAGCTTGAAGAAGTAATGGTCGGAGTTGCGCAGTACGGGAGCTGCGCCGGACACGGCGGAGAACGGGTTAATCAAATCGGTGGGCGCGTAGGCTGCGCCGCAGACTTCGCAGTTGTCGCCGTATTGGTCTTTGGCGTGGCACTTCGGGCATTCGCCCTTGATGAAGCGATCCGGCAGGAACATGTTCTTCACCGGGTCGAAATATTGTTCGATGGAGCGCACTTCGATCAGGCCGTTGGTTTTCAGCGTGCGGTAAATGTCTTGCGCGCATTGTTTGTTTTCGGCGGAATTGGTCGAGCCGTAGTTGTCGAATTCGACGTGAAACGCGGCGAAGTCGTCGTAGTGCTCCTGCCATACGCGGGCGATCAGTTGCTCGGGCGTGATACCTTCTTTTTCGGCGCGCAGCATGATGGGCGTGCCGTGGGTATCGTCGGCGCACACGTAGTGGCAAGTGTTGCCGCGCATCTTCTGGAAGCGCACCCAGATGTCGGTCTGGATGTATTCGACCAGGTGACCCAAATGGATGCTGCCGTTGGCGTAAGGCAGGGCGGAAGTGACGAGGATTTTACGGGGGGATTTGCTGGACATTTTGCGGGGTTCCTTTAACGAGGCGCGATTGTAGCAAAACCCGCACTCCCCGGCGGAATTGGGTAAAATCGCGCCCGCACAAACCCAGCCAAGGAAGCCAGATGAGCATCAAGTCAGACAAGTGGATACGCCGCATGGCGGAACAAACCGGCATGATCGAGCCGTTCGAGCCGAATCAGGTAAAAGAAGTGAACGGGCACAAAATCGTGTCCTACGGCACATCCAGCTACGGCTATGACATACGCTGTGCGCGCGAATTCAAGCTGTTCACCAACATCAACAGCACCATCGTCGATCCCAAAAACTTCGACCCGAATTCGTTCGTCAACGTGGAAGCTGACTACTGCATCATCCCGCCCAACTCGTTCGCGCTGGCGCGCACCATCGAATACTTCCGCATCCCGCGCAACGTGCTGACCATCTGCCTGGGCAAATCCACCTACGCGCGCTGCGGGATTATTGTGAATGTGACTCCTTTTGAGCCCGAGTGGGAAGGCTACGTCACGCTGGAATTCTCCAACACCACCCCGCTGCCCGCGAAAATCTACGCCAACGAAGGCGTAGCGCAAGTGCTGTTCTTCGAAAGCGACGAAGTGTGCGAAACCTCGTATAAAGACCGTGGCGGCAAGTATCAGGGGCAGGTCGGCGTGACGTTGCCGAAGACTTGAAATGCTTAAACCCTATTTGCCACAGAGTACACAGAGACCACAGAGAAAACCTCGTGCGCGCTCCCACGCTTTCTCTGTGATCTCTGTGATCTCTGTGGCTAATGGTTTTATGTTTTTGTGATGCTCAAAAACCCCTTTCCGCCACGCGAATAGTCCCTTTCGTATTTCCCACGTCGCCAATAAAACCTGCGACAATCCGCGCCACTTTTTAACCCGTTACCCGCAGTCAGGAGTCACCCATGAAATTCAACTTTCCCATCATCATCATCGACGAAGATTACCGTTCGGAGAACGCCAGCGGTCACGGCATTCGCGCGCTGGCGGATGCCATCGTGAAAGAGGGTATCGAGGTGGTGGGCATGACCAGTTATGGCGATCTCACTTCGTTCGCGCAGCAGCAGAGCCGGGCTTCGGCGTTTGTGTTGTCCATCGACGATGAGGAGTTCGGCGCGGGCAGTATGGAGGAGACGGAGGTGGCGTTGCGCACGTTGCGCGCGTTCGTGGAAGAGATCCGCTACAAGAATGCCGACATTCCGATTTATTTGTATGGCGAGACGCGCACTTCGCGCCATATTCCGAACGACATTCTGCGCGAGTTGCACGGTTTCATTCACATGCACGAGGACACGCCGGAGTTCGTGGCGCGGCACATTATCCGTGAGGCACGCACCTATCTGGATTCACTCGCGCCGCCGTTCTTCCGTGCGCTGGTGGGTTATGCGCAGGACGGTTCGTATTCCTGGCATTGCCCCGGCCATTCCGGCGGTGTGGCGTTTTTGAAGTCGCCGGTGGGGCGCATGTTCCACCAATTCTTCGGCGAGAATATGTTGCGCGCCGACGTGTGCAACGCGGTGGATGAACTCGGGCAATTGCTCGACCACACCGGCCCGGTGGCGGCTTCCGAGCGCAACGCGGCGCGCATCTTCAATGCCGACCACCTGTTCTTCGTCACCAACGGTACATCCACTTCCAACAAGATCGTGTGGCACTCGATGGTGGCTTCGGACGACATCGTGGTGGTGGATAGAAACTGCCACAAATCCATTTTGCACGCGATCATGATGACCGGCGCGGTGCCGGTGTTTCTCACGCCGACGCGCAATAATTTCGGCATCATCGGTCCGATTCCAAAATCGGAATTCGAGCCGGAAACCATCCAGCGCAAGATCGACGCGAACCCGTTCATCAAAGACAAAACCAAAAAGCCGCGCATTCTCACCATCACCCAGAGCACCTACGACGGCGTGATGTACAACGTGGAAATGCTGAAAGAAATGCTGGACGGTCGGATTGACGCGCTGCATTTCGACGAGGCGTGGTTGCCGCACGCGGCCTTCCACGATTTTTACCGCGACATGCACGCCGTGGGCAAAGACCGCCCGCGCGCCAAAGAGTCGATGATTTTTTCCACGCAATCCACGCATAAACTGCTGGCCGGATTGTCGCAAGCCTCACAAATCCTGATTCGCGACAGCGAGACGCGCAAACTCGACCGCGACTGTTTCAACGAAGCCTATCTGATGCACACCTCCACCTCGCCGCAGTACGCCATCATCGCCTCGTGCGACGTGGCCGCCGCGATGATGGAACCGCCCGGCGGCACGGCGCTGGTGGAGGAATCCATCGCCGAAGCGCTGGACTTCCGCCGCGCCATGCGCAAGGTGGAAGCCGAGTTCGGCGCGGACTGGTGGTTCAAAGTGTGGGGGCCGGATTACCTGTCGGAAGAGGGTATGGCCGAACGCGACGACTGGGTGTTGCGCGGTGACGACCGCTGGCACGGCTTCGGCAAACTGGCCGAAGGTTTCAACATGCTGGACCCGATCAAAGCCACCGTAGTCACCCCCGGTCTGGATGTGGACGGCGACTTCGCCGACAGCGGCATCCCTGCCAGCGTCGTCACCAAATATCTGGCCGAACACGGTGTGGTGGTGGAAAAATGCGGCCTGTATTCCTTCTTCATCATGTTCACCATCGGCATCACCAAAGGCCGCTGGAACAGTATGGTGACCGAACTGCAACAGTTCAAGGACGACTACGACAAGAATCAGCCGCTGTGGCGCGTGCTGCCCGAATTCATCGCCAAAAATCCGCGCTACGAAAAAATCGGCTTGCGTGATTTGTGCGAAGAAATTCACGGTATCTACAAAGTCAACGACGTGGCGCGCCTTACCACCGAAATGTATTTATCCAGCATGGTTCCCGCGATGAAACCGTCGGATGCTTTCGCCAGAATGGCGCACGGCGAAATCGAACGCGTCAGCATCGACGACCTCGAAGGCCGCATCACCGCCGTGCTGCTCACCCCATATCCGCCCGGCATCCCGCTGCTGATCCCAGGCGAACGCTTCAACAAAACCATCGTCGATTACCTAAAATTCGCGCGTGATTTCAACAAACGCTTCCCCGGATTCGAAACCGATATTCACGGGCTGGTGGCGGAGAAAAACAACGGCGACAGGGTGTATTACGTGGATTGCGTGAAGTAGCCTGTTCCCTCTCCCGCAGGCGGGAGAGGGTTAGGGTGAGGGGCGTTCAGGCAAGACAAAATTGGAATATACACATAGACCCTCATCCCCAACCCTTCTCCCGCCTGCGGGAGAAGGGAGAAAAGCGGTGCAGCGCAATCCGCTAAACTTTGTAGCGAATCAGAATGCAGGTTGTTAACATGTCCATGTTATTGACATTGCGCGGGAAGCCAAAAGATCATGCGATTAACTGACACCCAAATCCAAGCGATTCGCCAACTTGCACACCAAGTCGCAGGAAGCCGATCCCGTGTGCGTGTTTTCGGTTCCCGGCTTGATGACAATGCGCACGGAGGCGATCTTGACCTCATGCTCGATTTGCCGGAATCCGTGGATAACCCCGCGCTAATGGCCGCACAGATGTCGGCACTCGTGTCACGCGCCATGAACGGTCGCAAAGTGGATGTGCTGCTCTGCGCCCCCAACCTGATGCGCTTGCCCATTCACGATCTGGCCTTCAAGGAAGGGCAATTGCTATGAGGCCACCTCTAATAATCCAAACTTCGTCGCAATACTGCGTTGCTCGCAAAAAATTGCTCCTTACATATCAAACATATGCCGCGTCGCAATTTTTTGCTCGCGCCTTGTCTTGCTTAGAATTTTGAATTTTTAGAGGTAGCCATGACAGTAGAAGCCAAAATCGCATTGCGCCTGAAATTTTTGGCACGGGTTGTTCGCAAAGAATGCCAACACCTCACCACCACAGACCGGCGCTTATTTGCAAACGACTTTACCTTGGAACAAGCAAACCGGCTTGAAGAGGACGCAGACTTGGCGGAGCGGGTGGAAGCCTTTGTCGGCAGATTTGGGCGTTTGCAGGACACCGTGGGCGACAAGCTGCTCCCCTTGCTGCTGGTCGCTCTCGGTGAAAAATCATCCGCAGCCATCGACAATCTTGACCGCGCCGAACGCTTGGGGCTGCTCAACTCAGCCGATGAATGGATGACCATGCGCAACCTCAGAAATCAGATGATTCACGAATATGTTGAAGACCTGGTCGTCCTCACCAGCGCAATGCAAACTGCTCATGCTTTTGTTCCGGCTTTGATCGACGCGGGCAGCAAAATGATTGCCGAGATCGAGCGGAGAAGATGGGTGTGACTAATGCTGATCCTTCGATAGGATCAGGCACACACGGGCTGCTAGCGGAGAAAAACAACTGTATTACGTGGATTGTGTGAAGTAATTCTTTCCCTGCACGTCAACGAAAAAAGGCAGCGCATTTGCGCTGCCTTTTTATTTCCATTCGCACAATTCGCTTGACCAACTCGTAATTTCGCCATTAAAGTCACCACACGGTGACACAAAAAAGAAAGGCGGGCAAAATGCGGCGACGCGATTTTATCCGGCTGGTCGGCGGCGGTTTTCTGATCGGTACGGGCATGGGATTGCAGGGGTGTGCGGCGGTAACTGTTTCCTCCACGGAGGCGTGGCGGGGGCCGCCCGCAAATCGGGACAACCGTTTGCGCTGGTTGGGTTTTGCCTTGCTCGCGCCCAACCCGCACAACCGCCAGCCGTGGCTGGTGGATTTGCGCCGACATGCGGATGCGCTGACGCTGTACGTGGATCGCCAGCGCCTGCTGCCTGCGACCGACCCGCATAGCCGACAGATCGTGATCGGCCACGGCACGTTCATCGAACTGCTGGTGCTGGCGGCGGCTGAGGATGGTTTTGCG
>JAGVNQ010000050.1 GCA_020053195.1 Sideroxydans sp. | reverse complement strand
TTGTTTCGCTGGATTCCCGCCTGCGCGGGAATGACGCAAACGATCAAGCAGCGCCGTTAATTGCGCCTCTTGTACTCGACAAACTTCTGTTGCACTTCGTGCATCTGTTGCGGTGTGAGTATCTGCGGCTCGCCTGCTTGCAGCGTGCGCCAATAGATTTCGCACACGAACTCCACTTCCACCGTCACCGCCAGCGCGTCGGCCAAGTCCGTGCCCAGCGCGATCATGCCGTGGTTGCCCAGCAGACAGGCTTTGCGCTCGCGCAATGCTTCGAGCGCGTGGTCGGACAGCGTCTGTTCGCCGAAAACGCTGTATGGCGTGCAACGGATGGTGTCGCCGCCCGCCAGCGCGATCATGTAATGCACGGGCGGCACATCGCGGCGCAAACAAGCGATGGTGGTGGCGTAGATGGAATGGGTGTGAATGATTGCGCCGATCTCGGGGCGCGCAACAAAGATGTCGCGGTGGAAGCGCCATTCGCTGGAGGGTTTGCGACCTTGCAACACCTTGCCCTCCAAGTCCATGCGCACCATGCTCTCGCTGGTCATGTCGGAGACGGGCAAGGCGGATGGCGTGATAAGCATGCCGTCGCCGTAACGCACCGAGGCGTTGCCGGATGAGCCGCGATTGAGGCCGAGTTCGAGCAGGCGGCGCGAGGTGGCTAACAGTTGTTGGCGCAAGTTTTGTTCGGTCACTTCACATCTCCAAAATCATTTAGCCACAGATGAACACGGATATTCACGGATGAAAACCATGCGAACCAATCCGTGTTTATCTGTGTTCATCCGTGGCTGAGTGCATTTATCCCAACATGCGCCCCGCTATCGCTTGCAGTTTCTTTTTCATTTCTTCGTCGCGCGCTTCGGGCGAGGTGATGAGGGCATATTGCAACGAGCTGCGGCAGCCGCATTCGTGCGCGGCCACGTCGCCGCCCAGACGCGGCACGGCATGTTTCACCAGCGTTTTGGCTTTGTCGGCGTTGGCCAGCAGCACTTTGATGATCTGGTCCACGCTCACATGCGCGTGGTCGGGATGCCAGCAGTCGAAGTCGGTGACCATGGCCACGGTGGCGTAACACAGCTCGGCTTCGCGCGCGAGTTTGGCTTCGGGCATGTTGGTCATGCCGATCACGTCGCAGCCCCAACTGCGGTACACGTTCGATTCCGCTTTCGTCGAAAACTGCGCGCCTTCCATCACCAGATACGTACCGCCGCGAACGGCGTTGATGCCTGCTTCCTTCACCGCCGCTTCGATGTGGTCACCCAAACGGCTGCACACCGGATGCGCCATCGACACATGCGCCACCAGGCCGCTGCCGAAGAAGGATTTATTGCGGGCGAAGGTGCGGTCGATGAATTGATCGACGATGACGAACGTGCCGGGCGTGAGGTCTTCGCGCAACGAGCCGACCGCGCTGACCGAAATCACATCGGTCACACCGACGCGCTTGAGCACGTCGATGTTGGCGCGGAAGTTGATTTCGGACGGCGGAATTTTGTGCCCTCTGCCGTGGCGCGGCAAAAAGACCAGCTTCACGCCGTCGAGTTCGCCGAACAACAATTCGTCCGACGGTTCGCCAAAAGACGATTCGATTTTTATCCAGCGTTTGTTTTCCAGCCCGTCGATGTCGTACACACCGCTGCCGCCTATGATGCCAATGCTTGCCCGTCCCATGATTTGCTCCCGAATCGTAACGGTGGGATTGGAACAGGAAATCTTGTTTCTCTCAAGGACATATCAAATTATTCGTCACACGGGCGAAGGCCGGTGTCCAGTCAAAATATAGGTGCAGTGCAACGCACTGACATAACAGCATTTTTAATAAAACCGCTGGATTCCGGCCTTCGCCGGAATGACGAATTTTGAATATTTATAGATGCCCTTAAGGTATGTGACAAATCTCACAGACGGCTTGTGAGATCGCGCCTATGATGCAACTCCCGTTTAAACCATTTCCAAAGGAGCACACCATGAAACTCAACGTTGGCAGCATTGACCGCACTTTGCGCATCGTCGTCGGACTTATCCTCATCGGCCTCGCCGCCAGCGGCACAGTAGGTGTCTGGGGCTATATCGGCGTTGTGCCGTTGCTCACCGGCATCTTTAAGTTCTGCCCCGCTTACGCGCTGTTCGGCATGAGCACATGCCCGATGGAAAAGAAATAAGCTCCACAATTTCGCCGCAACACCGCGCCCGATAGACAAGCCTGTCTATCGGGCGTATCTTTTAATCGTCCATTTCCTGAATCACTCCCCATGTCAAACGCTGAAAACCACTGCGAACTCCAAATCGTCGGCATGCGCTGCGCCTCCTGCTCCGCGCGTCTGGAAAAATCCCTGAACCTGTTGCCGCAAGTTAACGCGGTGGTCAACATCGCCACCGAAAAAGCCAGCGTCACTTTCGACCCGGCCAAGACCGATGTGGAGGCCATCATCAAAGCGGTGCAGGACACCGGATTTGATGCGCACGTGGCGCGCGATTTCGCGGCGGAGAAGCTGGCGCGCGTGCAGCAGTTCCGCAAAGAGAAGCTGCAATTTTATATTTCGCTGGGGCTCATTTCGCCGCTATTGCTGGGCATGGGGCTGATGGCGTTTGATATACATCTGCCGCTTCCCGTCTGGTTTCAGTGGCTGCTGGCGACCCCGGTGCAATTTTGGGCGGGTGCGCGTTTTTATCGCGGCGCATGGGGCAGCGTAAAACACGGCAGCGGCAACATGGATTTGCTGGTGGCGCTGGGAACCAGCGCGGCTTATTTCCTGAGCTGCGCCATCGTGCTGCTCGACTTGCACCAGCCGGTGTATTTCGAGGCGGGCGCGACGCTCATCACGCTAGTTTTACTCGGCAAATTATTGGAGGCCGGCGCAAAAAACAAAGCCTCGTCGGCGCTGGAAGCGTTGTTCAAATTACAACCCAAAATCGCTCACGTGGAGCGCGAAGGCACGGTGATCGACGTGCCGGTCGGGCAGTTCCGCCCCGACGATATTTTTGTAGTGCGTCCCGGCGAAAGCGTGCCGGTGGATGGCGTGGTGCTGGAAGGTTCTTCGACGCTGGATGAAAGTATGTTGACCGGCGAAAGTTTGCCGCAACTCAAAGAGACGGACGACAAAGTGTATGCCGCCACGCTGAACCAGCACGGGGTCATCAAGTGCCGCGCCATCGCGGTGGGCAGCCGCACCCAGTTGGCGGCGGTGATCCGGCTGGTGGAACAAGCGCAAGGCTCGAAAGCCGCCATCCAGCAATTGGCCGATAAAATCTCCGGCATCTTTGTGCCGGTGGTGCTGGTGTTGGCGGCGCTCACCTTTGCTTATTGGTTACAAGTTGAAGGCAATTTTGCTTATGCGCTCATCA
>JAGVNQ010000161.1 GCA_020053195.1 Sideroxydans sp. | reverse complement strand
GCTCGAAGGCGAAATGGTGCGCGACGTGAGTTTGTATTGTTTGCGCAAGGTTGATCCGGTATGAGCGATTTACTCGAACGTCTGAAGGCGGGCAAGTCGGCTGTTGCGCCGGTGACGCTCAGCGGTGTGAAATTCGGCATGCGCGTGTTGAGCGAGCAGGATTATTTGAGCGCCGGGCTGGCGGTGGAAGCGGCGATGAAGGCGGCTGGAGTGGAGTTTTCCTCGTCATCTGTCGAATTGTTCGAGATGGAGAAGTCCGGGCAGTTGCTGGTGCGCTTTTTGGTTGATCCGGCCAGCGGCAAGCCGGTGGCGGAGGATGTTGACGCGCTGCGTTCGGCGTTGTCGCGCTACGAGGTTGCCCATCTGATCGAGACGTATCTGGAGTGGGAAAAGACGATGTCGCCTTCCGAGCGCAATATGCCGGAAGGTGAGTTGATGCAGTTGCTGGAGACGGTAAAAAAAACGCCAGAGACTCCGCTTTTGAACGGTTCAAGTTCCGTCACGCTGAAAAGGCTTATCACTATTTTGGTATCCCAGCAGTCGAGCTGACGCATGGCCAGTGGCTGTGGTTGTTTGGGATGGTGAGTGCGGAATCTGAAAAGCAGCCGCGCGGCTCAAGTAGCCAGACTACGCATTACAAGGTTAAGCGAAAAAAGAAAAGCCCCTCTCTCTAACTCTCTCCCGCAAGCGGGAGAGAGGATAAACGAGAAAGGCAATATTTAATGAGTAAGGCGGTTAAAGGTGCGCAGCAGCGCGATGCCGATCTCTCCGGCCATGCGGCGCAGTAACGGCCAGACCAGCTCTGAGAGAATCGCCCAAACGATAGCCGCAATATACACGTAGGCCACCATGAGCAATCTGAATATGCCAAAGATGACCACGCCAAAAAGCAGCGCCCAGATCGCGCTGCCAATCCCATCCAGCAATGTGTTTTCTTTGTCCATAAGCAAAGCATAATCCGATGAATTCCAACCTGCAACTTTACTTGCGCATCAACGGCGACAGCGCCGGGCTGGGCAAGGCGCTGCACCAGGGCGAAGCGCAGATCAAGCGTTTCAAGTCGGCGACGACCGGCGCTTTCAGCCAGATGCACAAAAGCATGTCGGCGTTCTATGCACAGTTGAACGGTTTTTCCGGGATCACGCGCATGGCGGGTGCGATGGGCGTAGCTGTTTCCGGCAGGCAGTTTTTAACTAATGTGAACGAGCTGGAACGTTCGATGCTGGTGGTGAAGTCGAACATTATGAGCGGCACGAAGTCCGCCGCCGAGCTGCACAAACAATTGCAGCAGGTGCGCGATACGGCGCGCGAACTTTCCGGTCAGACGATTTTCAGCGATGCGCAGATGGTGGATTTGAGCGGGCAGTTGCTCAAGTCCGGCGTGCCGCTGGCCAGCTTGAAAGGGGCATCGTTTGGCGCGGCCTCGCTGGCACAGTTGGGCGGGATCAGCCCGGAGCAGTCGGCATCGCAGTTGGGGGCGCTGGGTAATGCTTTTTCGTTCAAGACTTCGGCGGAGTACTTGGCGCTGGCCGACCAGATTTCGCGCGTGGATGATGCGTCGGCGATGAATTCCGGCATGTTGTTGTACAACGCGCAGCAGACAGGGGCGACAGCGGCGGCGCTCAAGATTGACCCCAAGCGTTTGTTCGCGGCGCTGGGTTACCTTGACCCGTTGGGTGGCGAAGCGGGCACGTCGCTGAATCGTTTTCTCGGCGGTTTGGCTGGCGCTTCTCCCCATTCGAGAAAGGCGCTTGAAGCAACCGGCATGAACTTCTGGCAGAAGAACGCGGATGGCACAACCACGCTGAAAGACCTGGGCGAGGTGATCGAGATCGTGCGCAAGCAGTTCAAGGGCATGAAGAGCGATAAGGATAAGAAGGTGCTCGGGCATTACTTGTTCGGCGAAGAGGGCGAGCGCGCGGCGGCATTCTTTTCCAGCAAAGACCAATCCTTCGCCGAGTTTGAAGAGCGTGTCGCAAAATCCGCATCGGCTGCGGAAAAACTCAAAGTGCAAAGCGAGGGGCTTGGGGCTGCTTTCGAGCGCCTGAAGAACACTACATTCTCAAAGCTCGATACACAGTTCGCACCGGTGCGCAACGGCATGACGTGGGCGGTGGATAAGACCAACGCGGGTATCGAGGGCGGGCACTTGCCGGAGATGTTGCTGGGTGGGGCTGGCGCAATCATTGCCGGGCGGCTTGCCTATAAAAAATGGAAGAGCGGCAAAGCCGGTGCGGTGGGCGGCGGCATGGATATGGTTGGGGCGATGGGGGCGCAGCAGGTGTTCGTGGTCAATTGGCCGGGCAGTATGCTTTCGCCGGGCGAGGCGATGCGGCAGAAACGCGAGGGCAGACCTACGATTGGGGGCGACATCGCGGTGGGCGAGTCGGCCAAGGGCGTTGGCCGCAAAGCATTGCTCAAGTCTGGCGCTTACGGCGCATTCAAATGGGGCGCGCCGCTCACAGCGTTGATGGCGGGTTATTCGGCTTACGGTATCAACAGCGATGCCGAATTGTCCGATCAGCAGAAAAAAGACGAATATAAAAAGCTCGCTGGCAGCACAGCGGGCAGCGTGATTGGCGGGGTGGCTGGCGGCGCTATCGGTGCGCTGTTCGGCGGCTTCGGCGCTGTTCCGGGCGCGATGATCGGGGCATCACTGGGCGGCATGGCCGGGGATTGGATGGCTTCGCCTTCAACTACCGCAGCCGATATAGCCGAGGGCTACCAGCAGAGCAGTGAGGCCATCGTGACCAGCAACCAGCAACTGGCCGAGGCGTTACTCAATCGCCCGCAGCAAGTCAACGTCTATCTGGGGGGCGCAGAGCTGACCCGGGTGGTGAACGACAACCAGGTGCAGTTCGCCCGCCGGAACTAGTTCCGCCTTACACCCGACCACGCGCGCGCGTAACCTGCGCGCATGGCTTGGAAAGATAACCTTCAGGATGCATCCTTTCGCGGCGTTAAATTCGACATGGTCAAGGTCGATGACGCGGCGGAGTTTTCGCTTGTCAAACATTCTTATCCCTATTCAAACGGCGCTGATATTGAGCAGATGGGGCGCGAGGCGCGCGCTATCAGTGTCGAGGCCGTTTTCTACGGCGACGACTACGAAACTCAATTAGAGAATTTCACCGACCGGCTGGATGGGGTTGCGCCGGTGCTGGCCGCGTTCGATGATTCGTTCAAGGTTGATCCTCTAGGCGGTTGGTTGGTGCATCCCGTGTTTGGCACGATGTTTGTGCAGGTCGGCAAGTATGTGATTCGGCATGATGCCGGCAGTGTGGATGAAGCGTCGGTGTCGATTGATTTTGTCGAGTCCACACCCAGCAAACCATTTTTTGAACTTCAAGACACGACGCAGCAAGCGGAGGCGATTGGACAGCAGGGCGCTGCGGCGGTTGCTGCTGCGTCTGAAGCTGCCGGTGCGGTGATAGATCGTGTGCGCGCGGCGAACCCGCTGGCATCATTGGAATCTCTGCGCAGCGCGTTGACCGCGCCTTTGCTCGGGCTGGCCGATAAGACCAATCTGGTGCTTTCCGGGCTGGATGTACTGGCTTACCCGCGCGCCTGGGGCAATGACATTTCGACATTGGTTAACGGCATCCTCGATGTGCGCGACTGGGGTGAGCAGCTTCAGGCAGACTGGGCAAGCATCCAGTCCGATTTAAATGCGTTTTCAATTTTCAGTAGTCAACCCTCCCCCGTTCCGCCACAAGTGACTTCCGATGCTGTGCCGACCGAGGCGCAGGCGGTGGCGGTGGCGGCGACTTCTATCCAGATCAATGTTGCGGTCGGGCTGGCCAATGCGGCCAGCTTTGTGCTGGCTAGCGAAGCGGCCACGCCGACTTTAACGCCCGGCGAAATCGAGGCGATCAGCAACACGGCGCGCTCGGCCATCGACAGCGCTATCGCGCAGGTGCGCATTACTTACGGTATCGAGCAAAGCCGCACCATCATCGATCCTCTTAAAGATCAGGCGCTGGCGTTGCAGGAGGCCGCGCGGGCGATTATCGCGGTCCGTCCGCCGCTGATTCAACGCACGGTGGAAGCGCCGGGCAATATGCGGCTGCTGGCGCATTTGTGGTACGGCGACAGCGACCGTGCGCCGGAGCTTTATCGTTTGAATAGCGCGCGTGATCCATTCGTGCGCGCCGGGGAGGTGCTCAATGCCTACGCCCGATAACGAGGTTGTATCGCTCTCCATCGGCGGTAGGACGCACGCCGAATGGGAGAGTTACGAGATTGATTCCGATCTGCTTGTGCCCGCCGATGCGTGGCATGTTTCGCTGGGGCTGAACGGTAAGTCTGTTCCGGCGGAAGTGGTGATCGGCGCGGAAGTGTTGGTGAAGGTGGGCGGCGAGACGGTGCTGACCGGCTACGTGGATGATGTGGGCGAGCCGATCAGTAAGTCTGGTCACACGCTCTCGCTTTCCGGGCGCGACCGCGCAGCCGATTTGCTGGATTGCGCTTGTCCGATTTTCAATAAGCAGGAGGCTACGCTCAGCCAGATCGTGGCGGCCATCGCCACTGAGTTCGGAGATTTTAATAAAAGAATTGATGCGGATTCTGTGCGGTCACGTAAAAAGATTGCGGTCGATATTGGGGTGACTGCTTGGGATGCGCTGGCGCGTGTGGCCGAATCGAATGGCTTGTGGCCGTGGTTTGAGCCGGATGGCACGCTGGTGGTGGGCGGCCCGGACTATTCAACGCCCGAGGTGGCCACATTGATTTTGCGCCGCGACGGCGACGGCAATAATGTGTTGAGCCTGGATAAGCAGGAGTCAATGGCGGAGCGTTATTCTAAGGTGACGGTTTACAGCCAGGCTCCGGGGTCTCACTCGGGCGGTTTGGATTCTATAGGGAAGCCTGATGTTAGCGGATTTAAGGAGGATACGACTGTTAAGCGCAACCGCCCGCATGTGGTGATCGACAACGAGTGTGATACGCCTGCGGCCTGCCGCAGCAGAGCGACTAAGCTGCTGAATGACGGCAAGTTGAAGAGTTTTACCTTGAGCGCCGAGGTGAAGGGGCATCGCATCGCTGCGCCCGGGTCGCCATCCGATGGGATGTTGTGGAAACCGGGGCAGCGGGTGCGGGTGATTTCAGATCCTCACGGCATTAACGGAGTATTTTTCCTGATGGCGCGCAAGTTCAAGCGCAACCGCAGTGACGGCACTCGCACGGAACTGACGCTGAAAGAGGATGGGGTTTGGGCGATTGAGGCGCATCCGCACAGCAAGCACGCGCGCGGTAAAAACAGTTTGCTCGGGCACGAGTTGGATTGGTTGAAAGCACCCAATGCTTAAGGTGATCGACGAGCGCATCCGCCGCAAGCTGGCAGGCATCCGCCTCGCCTTCCGTGGCGTTATCACGCTGGTTAAAGCGGCTGGCGCGGTGCAGTTGGTGCAGCTCGACGGCCTATCCGGCGAGCAGCTGCAAGATGCGGAGTTGTTCCAGCAGTACGGCTGCACCAGCAACCCGCCGCCCGGGGCGATGTGCATCGTGTTGCCGCTGGGTGGCAGAACTGCGCACGGCGTTGTGATCGCTACCGAGCATGGTTCGTACCGCTTGAAGGGTTTGAAGTCGGGCGAGGTGGCGCTTTATAGCGACGAGGGCGACAGTGTGATTCTCAAGCGCGGGCGAATCATGGAGGTGACGACGGAAACATTCCGGGTGAACGCTTCTACCGCTATCGAGTTGAATTCTCCGACCGTGACGGCCAGCGCCGACTTTGTGGCCGAAGGGGACATCAGCGACCAAGGCAACAAGTCGATGGCTGATATGCGCACGGTATTCAACACGCACCCGCACGCCGTATCCGGCGCGGTTGCAGCTGCTCCTGTGGTTCAAATGTAATGGACTCTTACATCTCCCCCTTCACCCGCGATTACGTGCTGCTCAACGGCGCGGCGCAGCGCGATCCGAACGGGCTGGCCAATGCGGTCTATCTGCGTTTGTCCGTGCGCCTGGGCAGCTACTGGGCGGACAAGACGCTGGGCAGCCAGCTTTACACGCTGGAGCGCGAGAAGGATGTGCCACGCGTGGGGTTGTTGGCCAAGCAATACGCCGAGCAGGCGCTCGCGCCTATCTTGGCCGATGGCCGCGCATCCAGCATCACGGTGACCACCGATCAGCCGCACGATGGGCGCTTGTATTTACTGATTGAGGTGGTCGCTGCCAGCGGCGAGACGTTAACTTTCAAACATCCGGTGAAGGTGATTTAAATGGCTTTTCCAACCAAAGATTACAGGCAGGTGCGCGACGATGTTTTGCGCGACATCGCCAACCAATTGCCCGAGGCGAACGTCGGGGCGGATTCGGATTATTTCATCCGGGCGAATGCGAACGGCAACGCGGTCGAAGGCTTGTACGAGCACCAGAAGTGGATTGCGCGGCAGATTTTCGCGGACACGGCGGACTCGGATATTTTGGAGCTGCGCCACGCGGCCCCGCGCGGGATCGCTCGCAAGGCGGCGACGTTTTCAACGGGTGAAATTGCGTTCGTGGGGGTTGCAGGAAGCGCTATTCCTGCGGGCACGGCGGGGACGGTTTACGGCATCGGGTTTGTTACTACCGTGTCCGGCGCGATTGGTGTGGACGGCATGGCAACCATTGCGGCCAAGGCCAGCGTGGCGGGCATTTCCGGTAATCAGGTTGTAGATGCGGCCTTGACGCTGACCTCTGCGCCTTCGGGCGTGCAGTCGCAAGCCAACATCGTGAGCATGACGGGCGGGACGGAAATCGAGACGGTTGCGGATCTGCTGGCGCGTGTGTTGTTTGATATGCGCCTGCCGCCGATGGGTGGCGCTGAGCATGACTATTTTCGCTGGGCGCTGGAAGTGCCGGGAGTGGTGGATGCGTATATTTTCCCCCAGCGCCGCGCGGCGAATTCGGTGGATGTGGTGATTGAGACTGAAGGCGGATTGGCTTCGCCGGAGTTGATCGCCGAGGTATTCGCGCACATTGAAGCGGTGCGTCCGCTTTGTGTGGAT
>JAGVNQ010000260.1 GCA_020053195.1 Sideroxydans sp. | reverse complement strand
CGCAGCGGCGGGCTTGGTCGCGGCGACGATCGCGGGCTTGCCGCCTTGTGCGTTCTTGCCGAACAAGTCGCGAATCAGCGCCAGCTTGGTTTGGGTGGCGGTGTTGCTCTTGTCCAGTTGCAGCGCGCGGTCATAGGCCTGGCTGGCCATCTTGGCGTAGATGTCGCCCAGATTTTCGTGCGCGGTGGCGTAGCTGGGATGGGTGCGGATCGCCATTTCCAGCGCATCCTTGGCTTTTTCGTATTGGCCCTGTCCGGCGTACAGCACGGCCAGGTTGTTATACGGCTCGGGCAACTCGGGATAATCCTCGGTCAGCGCGGTAAAAATTTTGATCGCCCCGGCGGTATCGCCCTGATCGTTGAGAATCAACGCTTTCAGAAAACGCGCTTGCGCGTCTTTGGGTTTGGCGGCGAGCACGCTGTTGACCTTGTCCAGCGCTTGCGCATTTTGTCCCTGCTTGAACAGTTTGTTCGCATCCTGAATTTCGTCCGCCCCGGCGGGCAAACTGAAACACAACAAAGCGCAAAGCGCGACACCCAGACTGAATTTATTTGGCATATCCATAGTGTTGGTTTTCTTGAGTTGGAAAGGGGGCGGCAGACTGCCGGCAGGGCGCGATTCTACCAAAGAAGGCGGTTCGTTACACAGTTAGTCCATGCAGTCTTAAACCCCGGCTAGCCACAGAGAACACAGAGTACACAGAGAAAGATGTGATTCCCTGTTTCGGTTTTCTCTGTGGCCTCTGTGTTCTCTGTGGCAAATAGCTTTTCAGGGTTCATTCATGCAGCCATCAGTCGCGCAGGGTTTCGGGTAAAATCGCCCATCCCGTTTTCGTCATCGCATTCACACCGACATGAGCAGCAACGCACCCACCACTCCCGCGCCCGTTTCCAACTTTATCCGCACCATCATTGATGCCGATTTGGCCGCAGGCAAACACAGCAGCATCGTCACCCGTTTCCCGCCCGAGCCGAACGGTTACTTACACGTCGGCCACGCCAAATCCATCTGTCTCAACTTCGGGCTGGCGCGGGACTATCAAGGCAAATGTAATTTGCGTTTCGACGATACCAACCCGGAGAAGGAAAGCGAGGAATACGCGCAATCCATCCAGGACGACGTGCGCTGGCTGGGTTTTGAATGGTCTGGTTCCGTGCATTGGGCTTCGGATTATTTCGATGCGTTGTATGACTTCGCGGTGGAGTTGATTAACAAAGGCATGGCCTATGTCGATGACCTCACGCCGGAACAGATGCGCGAATATCGCGGCACGCTGACGCAAGCTGGAAAGAATAGCCCGAACCGCGACCGTTCTGCGCAAGAAAATCTCGACCTGTTCACGCGCATGAAGAACGGCGAATTTGCCGACGGCGCGATGGTGCTGCGCGCCAAGATCGACATGGCCTCGCCCAACATCAATATGCGCGACCCGGTGATTTACCGCATCAAGCGCGCGCACCACATCCGCACCGGCGACAAGTGGTGCATCTACCCGATGTACGACTACACCCATTGCATCTCCGATGCGCTGGAAGGCATCACGCATTCCATCTGCACGCTGGAGTTTGAAGACCACCGTCCGCTGTACGACTGGGTGCTGGATCAAATTACGATTCCCTGCCACCCGCGCCAATACGAATTCTCGCGGCTGGAGTTGCACTACACCATCACCAGCAAACGCAAGCTGCTGCAACTGGTAAACGAAAAACATGTGAGCGGCTGGGACGACCCGCGTATGCCCACCATTTCAGGCATGAGAAGACGCGGTTACACGCCCGAAGGCATACGCGAATTCGCCAAGCGTATCGGCGTTTCCAAGAGCGAAAACAGCGTGGATATGGCGGTGATGGAAGGCGCGATCCGCGAAGATTTGGAACTGCGCGCACCGCGCGTGATGGCGATCATCAACCCGCTCAAAGTCACCATCACCAACGCCGACGGCGCTTTAACGCGCGAAGCGGATTTTCATCCGAACATGCCGGAACTGGGTAAGCGCGTCGTACCGTTCGGTAAAGATTTATTCATCGAAGCCGACGACTTCGCCGAAGTGCCGCCGTCCGGTTGGAAGCGACTCACGCTGGGCGGCGAGATTCGTTTGCGCCATAGCTATGTGATGCGTTGCGACGAGGTGGTGAAAAATGTTAATGGTCGCGTGATCGAACTCAAATGCAGCATAGACCACAACACGCTGGGCAAAAATCCCGAAGGGCGCAAAGTCAAAGGTGTGATCCACTTCCTGTCGCGTGAACATGCGCTGCCCGCCGAGATTCGTTTGTATGACCGCCTGTTCACCGTGTCTGAACCGGATGCCGACAAGGATGTGGATTTCTGCAAACACTTGAATTCCGCTTCGCTGACCGTGGTGCAAGGCTGGGTGGAAAGCAGCGTGAAAGAAGCTGCGCCGGAAACGCGCTACCAGTTCGAACGTCTCGGTTATTTTGTGACCGACCGGCGCGAGCATCAAGCGGGCGGCAAGCTGGTGTTTAACCGCACCGTGACGCTGCGCGATTCATGGTCTAAAGAACAAGGCTAAGTCAAAATCCACCACAGAGACACAGAGGCACAGAGAAAAACAACACAGAGAAAACCTCGTCAGATATTGATTGAGGTGTTTGATTTTGACTTTCTCTGTGTCTCTGTGTCTCTGTGGTGAAAGGTTTTTCAAGGTTAAACAATGCTAAAAATCTACAACACTCTCGCCCGCGACAAGCAGGATTTCAAACCCATCACCCCCAACCAAGTCCGCATGTACGTGTGCGGCATGACGGTGTATGACTATTGCCACCTCGGCCATGCGCGGGTGATGGTGGTGTTCGACATGGTGTATCGCTGGATGAAGGCTTCCGGTTACGACGTGACTTACGTGCGCAACATCACCGACATTGACGACAAGATCATCAAGCGCGCGGCGGAGAACAAGGAATCCATCCATACCTTGACGCAGCGCTTCATCGACGCGATGCATCAGGATGCCGATGCGCTGGGTGTGCAGCGCCCAGACCGCGAGCCGCGCGCCACGCAGTACATTCCGCAGATGCTGGAAATGATCGCGCAACTGGAACACAACGGCCTGGCTTATCAGGCGGCGGATGGCGATGTGAATTACGCGGTGCGCAAGTTCGACGGTTACGGAAAATTGTCCGGCAAATCGCTGGAAGATTTGCGTGCGGGCGAACGCGTGGAAGTGGCTTCGGACAAGAACGACCCGCTCGATTTCGTGTTGTGGAAACACGCGAAAGAAAGCGAAGCGGAAGAAGTGAAATGGGATTCCAAATGGGGCAAAGGCCGTCCCGGCTGGCATATCGAATGTTCGGCGATGGGTTCGGAATTGCTGGGCAAACATTTCGACATTCACGGCGGCGGCGCGGACTTGCAGTTTCCGCATCACGAGAACGAAATTGCGCAGAGCGAAGGCGCGCATCAGTGCAGCTTCGTCAATTACTGGATGCATAACGGCTTTGTGCGCGTGGATAACGAAAAGATGTCGAAGAGTCTTGGCAACTTCTTCACCATCCGCGAAGTGCTGAAAAAATACGATGCCGAAGTGGTGCGCTTCTTCATTTTGCGCGCGCATTACCGCAGCCCGCTGAATTATTCGGATCAGCATCTGGATGATGCGAAGGGGGCGCTGACGCGGCTTTATACGGCTTTGAAAAGCGCACCCTCTCCCTCAGTCCCTCTCCCGCAAGCGGGAGAGGGAAGCCAATTCCCCTCGCCCGTTTACGGGAGAGGGGCTAGGGGAGAGGGGGGTGTTGATTGGAACAACAGCTACTCCGCCCGCTTCCAATCTGCCATGGACGACGACTTCAATACCCCCGAAGCGGTGGCCGTGTTATTCGACCTCGCCAACGAAGTGAACCGCACCCAATCGGCAGAAGCCGCCGCGCAACTCAAAACCTTGGCCGGAATACTCGGCTTGCTGCAACGCGATCCACAACATTTCCTGCAAGGCGAAACGGTCGCAGGAGGGCTGGACGATGCCGCGATCAACGCGCAAATCGAGGCGCGCATCGCCGCCAAGAAAGCCAAAAACTTCGCCGAAGCGGATCGTATTCGCAAGGAATTGTTGGAGGCGGGCATTGTGCTGGAAGACACGGCGCAGGGCACGAGCTGGCGCAGGAATTAAAACTTCATGAAGTTTTAATTTCTTCTCCCTCAAGCGGGAGAGACCGCAGCCGATTAATGATCGCTTGAATTGAATTTCGTGAACCGTGCTGGTTTTCGTAGGTCGGGATTTATCCCGACGATTTTTTAAAACCGTGAACTCCGTCGGGATAAATCCCGACCTACAAAAGCGTAAGACTCATGAGAAACCCAATTTACCCTTTTTCATCAAGCACACCTCGTGGAGAAGCGCATGGATAGGGCATCTACGCCAT
>JAGVNQ010000224.1 GCA_020053195.1 Sideroxydans sp. | reverse complement strand
GGCGGTGGGTGTGATGGAGAAAAATGCGGATGGGAAAATGGCCATGACCGTGGTAACGCTGCGACCTGATGTGCGCTTTTCAGGAGAGCGCCTGCCCACGCCGGAGCAAATCCTTCAAATGCACCACGCAGCCCACGAGCAATGCTTCATCGCCAACTCGGTGAAAACTGAAGTACGCTGCGAGCCGGTTTTCTAACCCTGCGCAATACACCACTTAACCCGATGGAGAATCCAATGCACAAAGGCAGTTGTTTATGCGGCGCAGTCGAATATGAAATCGCGGGCGAACTCGGCCCTATCGTGGCTTGCCATTGCTCGCGTTGCCGCAAGGCCAGCGGCTCTGCGTTCAACGCGATGTCGCCCGTCGCCGCAGCGGATTTTCGTATCGTGAAAGGGCAGGACTGCGTGCGCGACTACCGCAACGCGGCGGGTGTCTCCCGCCTGTTTTGCGGCACATGCGGCTCGCAATTATTCGGCAAGCGCGACAGCGCGCCGGAAACTATTCGAGTACGCATCGGGTCGCTGGATACTCCGGTGAGCGGCAAAATTTCGGCGCATGTGTTCGTCGGTTCCAAGGCCGGGTGGGATGAAATTCTGGACGGCATGCCGCAGCATCAAGAACGTCCGTAGCCACAAGGGCATCTCTAAATACCTTTCTTAGCCACACAATCAATTTGACAACCGGTTGCCACTAATGGAAACTGCTTTCCACTATGACAACCCAGCCGTCAACCAAAGCCTCCATCCTTACCGACATCATGCTCGCGGTGTTCCGCGTTAATGGCCGTCTGCTGGAAAAAGGCGACCAACTGGTCGCCCCGCTCAATCTCACCAGTGCGCGCTGGCAAGTGCTGGGCGCGGTGGCGATGGCCGGCAACCCGCTCTCGGCTCCGCAAGTCGCCGAAGCGATGGGGGTCACGCGGCAGGGAGCACAGAAACAGCTGAACAAGCTGGAAGAAGAAGGCTTTCTGAAAATGCTGCCAAATCCCCGTCATGAGCGCTCGCCTCTTTTTGTGCCTACGGACAAGGGCAATCGCACAATAGCTGCAACGATGTCTTTGCAAATGGCTTGGGCGACCGGTCTTTCTTCCAGCCTTTCCCTGCAAAACCTGAAGAGCACCTTGGAGTTGCTGAATACGATGTATGAGTTGCTCGACTCCCCCGTGCCAACCAAAGGAGCAAAACCATGAAGCCATTCTTCCATGCCTGCGCCGGGGCGATGCAGCTTGCCTGATGGGCATAAACTTCCGCGACGGACACAAGTTGGCGGGCAAGTGACAGGTTTGGACTTTTTCGAGTTGCGACCTCAAATCGGGAGAAGCAAATGAAGAACACCGCAAAATTTCTGCATCTCATCGGCCTCGTCATGTTTCTCGGAGGCATCCTGGCATCCATCGCCATGAACATATTCGTCGGCACCAGCACCGACGCAACACTGATCTTTCACCAGCGGCAATTCGTCTCCGCCATCTCTTGGACGCTGACGATACCCGGCATGTGGCTAGTGGTCATCACCGGAATCGTGACGGCGCTTTCCGGCAAATACCGCCTGGTCGAACAGCGCTGGCTCAGTGCCAAGCTCGTGCTTGCCGTCCTGATCCTGCTCAACGGCACGATCATCCTTGCCCCGCTCGTGGATCAGGTCACCGGCCTCGCAGAGCAAGGCGCGATGCAGGACCAGCTGTTGCCGATCTATCTGCAGCTCAAGGCGAAAGAGGATATGCATGGGGCCGCCAACTTTGTGATGATATGGATCGCGATTCTTCTCGCCATCTTCAAGCCGGGCTTCAGGCGCGACTGAGCGGCTGGGAAATTAGTCCGGCAACCCGCCCCTTGCGGTTACACCGCTCAGCCGCCCTACCCCCGCACCCAATTGCGACAAGTTTTCGCCTTTGTCGCATTCCCTCCACACCCCGCCGCCCCGCAACCCGCGCCAATGCTGGATGTGCGCGCTGGCGCGTTTATTGCCATTGATTCCTGTGTCATCACACGAGGAGTCAGCGCAATGAATTCTGCATTTGAAAAAATCTTTTCCGGTCTGCGTGAGGGCAGCGTTGTGCCGTATCTGGGCGCGGGCGCGCTGAACGGGGTGATTGACCCGAACACGGGCAAAGCGATTCCTGCCGACAGCGACAGCCTGATTATCGCGATGAACAACGGCAAGCCGATGGCTCCCAAGCTGATGTACGAATTTCCGCGCGCGGCGATGAATGTAGAGCTGAAACGCGGACGCAAGGCAGTGAACAATTTCCTTGATGCGACTTACCGCGATACGCAGTGGAGCACGTCCGCGTTGCACCAGTGGCTGGCGCGGCAAAAGCTGCCCTATATCATCGACGTGAACCGCGACACGCAGTTGCAGAAACAATACGCGACCACACCGCACACGTTGATCGTCGGCATCGCGCGCCTGGCGGGCGGCTACCGCTTCCGCCTGTTCAACTACGACGGCGCGAGCTATTCCGCCATCGAGCAAGAAGCGGTGGACACCAGCCTGCCCATCCTGTTCAAACCGCTGGGCACGCCGCTGCCGGAATCAAACTACATCGCCTCTGATGCCGACTTCGTCGATTACATCACCGAATTAATGGGCGGCTTCGCCATCCCGTCCTTCGTCAAACGCATGCGCCAGAACAAACGCTACCTGCTGCTCGGCATGCGCCTCAACCGCGACACCGACCGCATGGTGTTTTCCGACATCATGTTCGGCGCGGACAAGCCATCCGGCTGGGCGCTGATTCCGCATCCGACCGACAAAGAAAAACGTTATCTGGATCGGCTCAATGTCGAAATCGTCAATGCGGATGTGGCGGATTTTTTGACGGCGGCGGAGAAGTGGCACGGCAGTTTGGCGGCGGCATGAGCTTCAAAAAAAATAATTACGCCACGGATTAACACAGATGAAACACGGATAAATAATTTGAGCCAATCTGGCTCCTTCCCCCTTGCAGGAGGAAGGTTGGGATGGGGGTAGAGTCGTGAAACAGCAACGTTTCTACCCCCACCCTAGCCCTCCCCCTGCAAGGGGGAGGGGACAAGATGGTTAAGGAATTTTTGAATTTATCCGTGTTCATCCGTGGCTAAAAAAGGATTTTGGAATGACAGTTTCCTGGAATGAATCGCGCCACACTCTGGGCATGGCCGAGATGGACACCACCCACCGCGAATTCCTCGCGCAAGTGGCCGCGTTAATCGCCGCCAGCGACGCGGAATTCCCCGCGTTATTCCAAACGCTGGGCGAACACACGCACGCGCATTTCGCCGCCGAGCAAAAACTGATGCGTGATTCAAACTACAAAGGACTGTCCGAACACGACAGCGAACACCAGCGCGTGTTGGGCGAATTGCAAATGCTGGGGCGTATGCTCAAGCGCGGCCAGATAACCCCAGTGCGCGAATACGTGAGCGAAGGTTTGCCGAAATGGTTCGACACCCATCTGGCGATGATGGACAGCGCGCTGGTCATGTTTCTGAAAAAACAAAACGCAGCGTGATGCATCAGTCGCAATTGTGGGTGTTGTAGGTGCGAATTCACCTCGGAGAGGTTCTTGCACCCTGTGGGTGTTCGCACATAAGGGCATCTCAAAAATTCAAATCCCGTCATTCCGATTGCACCCTACCGCGTTTCACACCTGAATTGCGACAAATGGATTTTGCAAGCGCACATCGCGGAGAAGCGCATGGATAGGCGTTCTACGTCATATACATAATGCAGATCGCCTATTGGCGCGCGTTTCGGGGCGGTGGGTATTGGGAACGGAATGTCGTAATGCAAGACACGAATTTCACACCCCGAATTCTGGGCATCTCAAATTATTCGTCACACCGACGAAGGCCGGTGTCCAGCAAAATAACAAGCGCAGTACAACGCACTGACATAAGAGCATGTTCAATAAAACCGCTGGATTCCGGCCTTCGCCGGAATGACGGAATTTGAATTTTTAGAGATGCCCTTAAATTACTCCCGACAAAGCCGGGGGGCTTGCCTCAGCATTTTTCAAAACCCAACATCACGGGAAGGCGCGCCAATAGGCGATCTACGTCATGCGATGCGTGTAGAACGCCTATTGGCGCGCTTCTTCGGGCGATGTGCTTTTGAAATAATGCAAAACGCCCCGGTGATGGGGCGTTTTTTTGGGTGGAGGTGGTAAAAAATCTTCGCGTTTGACGGTTTAATGAGCGTCGCCGCCGATCAGAAAGATTGCCTATATTTTTATTTCACAATACCCAGTTTTCTAGACCACCACGGTGTGATCGCCGGTAGCAAAGTCAGCGTCCAGATGACAACCCAGGCGGTCAGCGGCATGAGTTGGGTCATTTCCGGGAACTGGGCGACGGTGATGACGGCCAGCACCACCGGTATCACGCCGGTCTCGCGCACCACGCTCAGGAAGAGTTTGTCTTTCATGCTGAGGTTGGTGGGCAGCATGGACAGCATGACGGCCACGGGGCGGGCGACGAGGATAAAGACTAGCGACACCACCAGCCCGAGCAGAGCGGTATCCCACAGGTTGCCCAGCGAGACAAACGGGCCGACCATCATGAAGATGGTGGGCTTGGCGAGGCTCTCGATCTTGATGTCCATGGCGTGCAGGGTTTTGTGGAAATATTCCTTGCCATGGTTGTAGTTGGCGAGCAGGCCGGCGAGGAAGGCCGCCAGAAAGCCGTTGCCGTGGATCATCTGCGCCAACAGAAAAGTGACCAGCGGGATCGCCAGCACCATCGCAAAATCATACGCGGTCTCGCCCACATCACGCGCGTTGTCGCGCGATTTGTAGATTTCGTATCCATACATGGCGAGCCAGCCGATCACACCGGCGATAGCGCCGAACAGGAACTGTCCACCGAGGTGCAGCATGTTTTCGGCGCTGAACAAACCGGAAACGAGGCCGCCCAGCGAGTCCAGGGAATTGCCGGACAAAATCATGGCTGCAATGGCCGCCACGAAGATGGCTCCCACCGCATCGTTGATGGCGCTTTCGGCCACCGCGATGTTGGCGAGGCGCTTGTACTCGCTCTTGAACACGATGGATTTCAGGGTGGGGATCAGCGCCGCCGGGTCGGTGGAGCCGATGATGGCGGCGAGCAGCGCCGCGAGCTTGCCGTCCAGCCCCAGCGCCAGCAGGATGGGGAACATGACGAAGAAGGTGATGAGATAACCCACCAGCGCGATCATCACCGTAGGGAAAGCGATCTTCACAAAATCGCGGCGATCAACCTCGTCGCCGCCGCCTTTCAGGATGATGGCCGCCAGCGCGGTACACACCACCACCGCCAGCATGATCTCTGATGCGATGGGAGCCAACGCATCGTGCAAGACGATGCCCACCAGAAGCTGCAAGGTAAAACTGGGGAACACCGTGCCCTCGGAAAATTTGCTGCATGCCCAGCCAAACACCAGAAACAATCCCAAACACCACAAGGAATTGGCAATGGCCGTCTCGGCACCGCCCAAATGAGCCATACGTTCAAGCAGCGTCGGCGCAGCGAGATTCAACAGATAAGCAACAAGGAACAGGACTGCGATTTTCAGGTAGTTCATGATTTTGGGATTTCCAGGAAAAACGAAAACGGGGTGAAATTGGGGGCGGATTATTTGTTAAGGGGGCGTGCTTGTCTATCGAATTTTTAGTCTGCAACCGACCCAATGATGTCAAAACATGACAAAAATTTC
>JAGVNQ010000342.1 GCA_020053195.1 Sideroxydans sp. | reverse complement strand
TGGGCACGCTGCGCTTTGCCCAACCGACAGCTTTAGGCAGAAATCTCCCGCACAACCCAATTCAAATATTCCGGCAAACCGGCGCTGACGGGCAAAGCGATGATTTCCGGCAGTTCGTAAGGATGTTGCTTGCGTAATAGACTTTCCAGTTGCGGATAAGCCGCGCGCGAGGTTTTGATGAGCAGCGGCACTTCGGCGGTATGTTCCAGCTTGCCTTGCCAGTGGTAAACCGAAGTGCATTCGGCCATGATGTTCACACAAGCCGCGACACCTGCTGTGACCAGCGTGTCGGCAACACGTTCCGCCGTGGCGCGATCCGGCAGGTTGGTGAGCACCAGCAACACCTCGTGTTCGCTCATCGTGCCCCCGCCCGCGCGCAACGCACACCGAGTTGCAACAACTCGTCCCACACATCGCCCTGACGCAAGCCCTTAATCAAGCGGTCGATCAGCGCGGCCTGGCGCAAGGCGCGTTCGGCGAAGGTGGGCGAGAAACGGCGCACCGCGCGTTCCAATTGTTTTTGTTTTGCGCCCCACACCCGCGCGCTTTGCAGCGCACCGGATAAGTTGCCGCCTTGTTGCATGGCGCGCGAGACTTTAGCCAACGCGCGGATGTCTTCCGCGATTGCCCATAAAATCAGCACCGTGGCCGTACCTTCCGCGCGCAAGCCGTCGAGGATACGCACATAACGTTCGGCATCACCCGCCAGCATCGCTTCGGAAAGTTTATACACATCGTAACGCGCCACATCCATTACCGAATCTTTTACCTGCTCGAATGAAAGCGGACCGGCGGGAAACAGCAGCGCGAGTTTTTGGATTTCCTGAAATGCCGCGATCAAATTACCTTCCACGCGCTGCGCCAGAAAAACCAGCGTGTCTGTCTCGGCGGTTTGCCCTTGGCGCTGCAAGCGCGCAGCGATCCACGCGGGCAAGGCGGCGAGCGCGATTTCGTCGGCGCTGACCAGCGTGCCGTGTTGCTCCAGCGCTGTGAACCATTTGCTTTTCTTCGCCGTGCCGTCCAAGCCCGGCAGCGAAATCAGCGTGAGCGTGTCCGGGTTCAGGTTTGCGCAATGATCCTGCAAGGCTTGCGCGCCTTCCGTGCCGGGTTTGCCGGAGGGGATGCGCAGGTCGATCACCTTGCGCGAGGAAAACAGCGACATGCTTTGCGCGCTGTTGCGCAACTCCGCCCACTTGAACCCTTGTTCCGCGATCAAGGTTTCGCGCTCGCCGTAACCCGCGTCGCGCGCGGCGGCGCGGATGGCATCCGCCGCCTCGATGGCCAGCAGCAGCGCTTCGCCGTGGATCACGTACAGCGAGCCCAGCCCTTTGGACAAATGGCGCGGCAGGTCGTCGGCGGAGATTCTCATCTTAAAATCTTAGTTAGCCACGGATGAACACGGATAAACACTGATAAAACCGTGCGTCACGCGAGAGTTGCTACCCGCCCAAAAGGAGGGCGCAGGTTTGCCGGATAAAACGATGTTAATCCGTGTTTCATCTGTGTTCATCCGTGGCTCAATTTCGTTTTTCAGGTTCATTGCGCTTGCACCTTCGCGCGGTTCAGGCGGCGGATGGCTTGCGCCACGGCATCAATGCGCATGTCTTTGAACAGCAGCGCCTCTTCCTGCTCTTTGGCGAGAATCTGTTCGTCGTCATAGGCCATGATGCGCGACATCGAAATGTCGTCGGCGGGCAGCCAGTCGTTATTGTGGCTGTCGCGGGCGCGCAGCGAAACGCGGTAGAACAATTGATATTCCTGCACGCGCCCGCTGCCGGAAAGCGACAGAATCTGTTTGGTGGCCTGATCGGAGAGCACTTCCACCGTCAAATCCGCCTGGTCTGGCGTGGCGGCCAGCGCGATGTTGTTGGTCTTCAACTCGCGCCGTAGGTCGAGCACAAACGACGTTTCGCCCGACGCTTTCAGGTACAACGAACGGAACGGGAATTCCTTGCCGCTGCGGTTGTCGCCGCGCAAATGATAGTTGCACCCGGCGAACGCCAGTGCCATCAACAACAAAAGTGCGCGGGCGGTTATGCTCATCAGATCACCACATTGACCAGACGGCCAGGCACCACGATGACCTTCTTTGCCGTGCCGCCCGCGAGCTGTTTTTGAACCGCCTCGTGCGCCAGCGCGAGCTGTTCGATGGTTGCCTTGTCCGCGTCCTTGGATACGCGCAAACTGCCGCGCAATTTGCCGTTCACTTGGATCACCAGCTCGATTTCGTCCTGCACCATTGCAGCCGGATCGGCCTTGGGAAAGCTTTGGTCAACCAGCTTGCTGCCGGGGCGCAATGCCGTCCACAGCGCTTCGGCAATGTGCGGGGTGATAGACGAAAGCAACAGCACGGCATTTTCCAACACCTCTTGTGCCACGCTGCGCGCAACTGCGTTGTCCTCATCGAACTTGCCCAAGGCGTTGAGCAATTCCATGATGGCCGCGATGGCGGTGTTGAACGTCTTGCGGCGACCATAGTCGTCGTCGATTTTCTGGATAGTGTGGTGCAGTTGCAGGCGCAACGCTTTGGCGTTGGCGCTCAACTCGCCGCTACTGTAAGCAGTTACGACACCTTGCTCGACATGCTCGTGTACCGCTTTCCACACGCGCTTCAAGAAGCGGAACGACCCTTCCACCCCCGCATCCGACCATTCCAACTGCTGGTCGGGTGGCGCGGCGAACATCATGAACAGCCGCGCGGTGTCTGCGCCGTAGGCATCAATGATCGCCTGCGGATCAACGCCGTTGTTCTTCGACTTCGACATCTTCTCCGTGCCGCCGATGATGACCGGCAAGCCGTCGGCTTTCAGCTTTGCGCCGATGGGGCGCGCTTTCGCATCGACTTCCACATCCACATCCGCCGGATTGATCCACAACTTTTTGCCGCCATCCAGTTCGCGGTAGAAGGTGGGTGCGACCACCATGCCTTGCGTTAACAAATTCACGAACGGTTCGTTGCCCTGCACCAGTCCCTCGTCGCGCATCAACTTGTGGAAGAAACGCGCATACAACAAATGCAAAATCGCGTGTTCGATGCCGCCTATGTATTGATCCACCGGCAACCATTTTTGCGCGGCGGCTTTATCCACCATGCCGGTGGCGCATTGCGGGCTGGCGTAGCGCGCGTAGTACCAGGACGATTCCACGAACGTGTCCATGGTGTCAGTCTCGCGCCGCGCTTTGCCGCCGCATTGCGGGCAAGTGCATTCGTAGAATTCCGGCATCTTCGCCAGCGGCGAACCCGCGCCGTCCGGCACCACGTTCTCCGGCAACTTCACCGGCAACTGATCGTCTGGGACGGGCACATCGCCGCAAGTCGGGCAATGGATGATGGGAATCGGACAGCCCCAATAACGCTGGCGCGAAATGCCCCAGTCGCGCAGGCGGAACTGCACTTTCTTTTCGCCCAAGCCTTTGGCGTTTAAATCGGCGGCGATGGCATCCACTGCTTGCGCCAAATTTAGTCCATCGTATTTGCCGGAGTTCACGCACACGCCGTTCTCTTTGTCGGCATACCATTCTTGCCATGCCGCATCGCTGAAAGTTTGATCCTTTACCGCGATGGATTGTTTGATCGGCAAATTGTATTTCTTGGCAAACCCGAAATCGCGCTCGTCATGCGCAGGAACCGCCATCACCGCGCCTTCGCCATAACCCATCAACACATAGTTGCCGACCCACACCGGCACTTGTTCGCCGGTCAGCGGGTGAGTGACTTTGATGCCGGTGTCCATGCCCTTCTTTTCCATAGTGGCGATGTCCGCTTCAGCCACGCCACCCTGTTTGCATTCTTCGATGAACTCGGCGAGTTTTGCATTGCCTTGCGCGGCGCGCGTTGCCAGCGGATGCTCGGCTGCCACGGCGACAAAAGTCACGCCCATGATGGTGTCGGCGCGGGTGGTGTAAACCCACAGCTTTTCTCGCTCCCCTCTCCCGCTTGCGGGAGAGGGGCTGGGGGAGAGGGTGGCGGTCGTAACTACCCTCTCTCCTAACTCTCTCCCGCCAGCGGGAGAGAGGGACTTAGTCCCGACTTCGTCGGGGATTTCAAACGCGAATCTCACGCCATAACTCTTGCCGATCCAGTTCGCCTGCATGGTCTTCACCTGTTCCGGCCAGCCGGACAGGGTGTCGAGGTCTTGCAGCAATTCATCGGCGTATTGCGTGATGCGGAAGAAGTACATCGGGATGTCGCGCTTTTCCACCAGTGCGCCGGAGCGCCAGCCGCGTCCGTCGATCACTTGTTCGTTAGCCAGCACGGTGTTGTCCACCGGGTCCCAGTTCACTACGGCAGTCTTCTTGTAGATCACGCCCTTCTTGAACAGGCGCGTAAACAGCCATTGTTCCCAGCGGTAGTAGTCCGGTTTGCAGGTGGTCACTTCGCGCGACCAATCCACACCCAAGCCCAGCGACTTCAACTGCTGCTTCATGTATTCGATGTTGGAATACGTCCACGCGGCGGGCGGCACGTTGTTGGCCATCGCGGCGTTTTCGGCGGGCAGGCCGAACGCGTCCCAGCCCATGGGCTGCATCACGTTGAAACCCTTCATTTGGTGATAGCGGCTCAGCACGTCGCCTATGGTGTAGTTGCGCACGTGCCCCATGTGCAACTTGCCGGAAGGGTAGGGGAACATCGACAGACAATAATATTTCGGCTTGTCGCTGGTCTCAGAGGCGAGGAAAGTTTGTGCGGCATCCCACTGTTGCTGGGCGGCGCTTTCTATATCTTTGGGGGAGTAGTTGGCTTGCATGTTTCGGTGAGCTGTTGCGCAAATTTGCGGGTGGCGCATTATAGCGGCAACACGCCACCCTAGCGCATTGAAGGAAAGGAGACTGCCATGCACAAGACTCTCGGATTTCTGTTGATGTTGGTTGTTGTTTCAGCGCAGGCCGAGCCGGATGCGCTGGTGCAAGCAGTGCAAATGCCCGCCTGGTTGCAGCGCGGCGGATACATGCAGCCGCTAAGCGCGGGAGCCGAGTTGCGTAACGGCGACAGACTCGTTACGGGCACAAAGGCGCGCATTTATGTACAAACCGCCGACGGCAGCACGGTGAAACTGGGCGAAAATGCGTCGCTGACGCTGGATGGTTTATCGCAACAGCGCGCGGAGCAGTCGCTGTTCAGCGCCGTATTGAATGTCGCCAAAGGCGCGTTCCGTTTCACCACCGCCAGCATTGCCAAACTGAATGCGCGCGAAGTGACGGTCAGGGTGGCAGGCGCGACAATTGGCATACGCGGCACGGACGTGTGGGGCAAGGACGGCAGCGAGCAAGGCGTGGTATGCCTGATCGAAGGCAGGATCGACGTGACGGGTGTGGACAACAAAGAATTTGTTATGGATCAGCCGTTGTCGTTTTACAAAATGCCGAAAAACGCGCCGCCGCTGCCTGTCGCGCCGGTTGATCCGGCGCAGATCAAAAAATGGGCGCAGGAAACGGATATAACTCAACCCGCCGCGCAGTTCGGCGGCAAATGGAAAGTGGATTTGCTGACCGCGCCGGATGAAGCGAGCGCGCTGGCAGCCTACGACCAATGGCGCGCCGCCGGTTATGACGTGCTGCTGTTTCCGCTTGCGACGGAGACCGGCTGGGCATACACCTTGAGCCTTGTGCAGCTTCCAAACAGAGAAGTGGCGGAGCAAATGGCGTTACAAATAAAAGGGGTAATGGGCGCGGAAAGTCCTGTCGTTTCGCGTTAGGCGGCGAAACTAAGTTAAAATTCACGTCCAAAAATTTTATTCATATTGTCCAGGAGAGTAGTTCATGTCCCGTAAATATCCCGTAATTGCTGTGACCGGTTCTTCCGGCGCAGGTACTACCACCGTCAAGCGCGCGTTTGAAAATATCTTCCGCCGCGAAGGCATCAAAGCCGCCGTGGTCGAAGGCGACAGCCTGCACAGTCTGGATCGCATGGCGTTCCGTGCTGCCGCCGCCGATGCCGCCAAGGCCGGCAATAATCACTTCAGCCACTTCGGCCCGGAATCCAATCACTTCGACAAGATCGAAGACATGTTCAGGCTCTACGGCCAAACCGGCATGTGCCAACGCCGCTACTATGTGCACAGCGACATCGAAGCCGAACAGCACAACAAACACTTCAACCTGACCGACCTCAAACCCGGCGTGTTCACACCTTGGGAAAGCATAGAAGCCAACACCGACCTGTTGTTCTATGAAGGTTTGCATGGTCTGGCTTGCGACGAAGCCAAGGGCGTGGATGCCGGACAATATGTGGACCTGGGTATCGGCGTAGTGCCGGTGGTCAACCTCGAATGGATTCAGAAGATTCACCGCGACAAAGCCGAGCGCGGCTATTCCGCCGAAGCGACTGTGGATACCATCCTGCGCCGCATGCCCGACTACATCAAATACATCACACCGCAGTTCTCGCGCACCGACATCAACTTTCAGCGCGTGGCCACGGTCGATACCTCCAACCCCTTCATCGCGCGCGACATCCCCACGCCGGATGAAAGCTTCGTCATCATCCGCTTCAGCAACCCCAAAGGCGTTGACTTCCCCTACATGCTCAACATGATCCCGAACTCATTCATGTCTCGCGCCAACACCCTGGTTGCGCCCGGCGGCAAAATGAGCCACGCCATGGAAATCATCCTCGCGCCTATCATGCACGACATGATAGAGAATAAGAAAAAGTAAACGGACTCGTTTAACGTGAAACTCGCGTAGCGAGACGTTCGCCTCCTCTCCCGCTTGCGGGAGAGGATTGAGGAGAGGGAAACGGGGAAGCGGAAACGCTTCCCCGTTTTGCTTGTTCGCGCAATACAATGCGACCGAAACATCGGGAGAAAATCATGGCCGAAACGGACTTTGACCGGATCAAACAACAAGTGCGCCAATTCGTGGTCGAGCGCGAATGGGATCAGTTTCATTCGCCCAAGAATTTGTCGATGGCGCTCATCGTTGAAGCCGCCGAGTTGGTGGAGCATTTCCAGTGGCTGACCGAAGAGGAAAGCTGCAAGCTGTCCCCGGAAAAACTGGCCGAAGTTGAACTGGAACTGGCGGATATTCAAATCTACCTCATCAGTCTGGCGCACAAGCTGCAACTGGACTTGGTGGCAGCCGCCGAAAA
This sequence comes from Sideroxydans sp., assembly GCA_020053195.1. GTDB lineage: Bacteria > Pseudomonadota > Gammaproteobacteria > Burkholderiales > Gallionellaceae > Sideroxyarcus. The sequence goes on along the minus strand of JAGVNQ010000342.1, from coordinate 166 downwards.
AAAGCTGGTGCTCAACGCGCAGAAATATCCGGCGGAAAAAGCGCGCGGCATTTCCAAAAAGTATTCGGAATACAAAGCGCGAGACTGAAAAGTTTGCGCGGAGGTGTCGGACAATGCGCACCTTGTAGGAGCGAGCTTGCTCGCGAAGTGTTTTCGCGAGCAAGCT
>JAGVNQ010000328.1 GCA_020053195.1 Sideroxydans sp. | reverse complement strand
AGCTTGCTCGCGAAGCGCTTTCGCGAGCAAGCTCGCTCCTACAGGGGATGGAATTGTTAGTGAAATATTGGAGATGATCGGAGATAAAAATGGCAACCACCCAAAACACCATCAACTTTCTGCTCGATCAACTCTCCGCTGCAGGCGAAGTTTCGGCCAAAAAAATGTTCGGCGAATATTGCTTGTATCTGGCGGGCAAGCCGGTGGGGCTGGTGTGCGACGACCAGCTTTTTCTCAAGCCCACCGTTGCGGGAAAAAACAAAATTGCTGCGGTGGTCGAAGGCGCGCCGTATCCCGGTGCGAAACCGCATTGGCTGATTACCGCCGACCAATGGGAAGACAGCGAGTGGTTATGCGATCTGGTGCGTGCGACGGCGCGCGAGTTGCCGCTGCCCAAGCCGAAAAAAGCCAAAAAATAAACCAAAAAAATTAGCCACAGAGTTCACAGAGAACACAGAGAAAGTAGCGGCTTTTTTTTTTACTTTCTGGCGCACCCAAAAAAGAAAATGCAATTTCGTGATGACCGTTTGTTTTTCCTCTGTGATCTCTGTGTTCTCTGTGGCTGACTGAGTTTTTAAGGATAAATCAATGCGCAAATCCGAACGCCTGTTCAAACTGGTCACGCTGTTGCAAGGCCGTCGCACGGCGATGACCGGGCAGGCGTTGGCCGCAGAGTTGGGCGTGGCGGTGCGCACTGTCTATCGCGACATCCAAGCGCTGATTCTTTCCGGTGTGCCCATCGACGGCGAGGCGGGCGTGGGCTATCGTTTGCGCGCGGGTTTCGATCTGCCGCCGCTGATGTTCCAAGCGGAAGAAGTCACGGCGTTATTGGTCGGCAGCCGCATGGTGCAAGCGTGGACCGATCCCGATCTGGCGCAAGCCGCGAAACAAGCCGAAGCAAAAATCCTCGCCGCGCTCACACCGCAAATGCTGATCGGCGTATCGCGTTTGCCCTATCGCATTCCCGTTTACGAACGCTCCGAAAGCGGCATCCACAGGCTGTTGCGCAAAGCCTGCGAAGCGCGGCAGAAAGTGTCCATCGCCTACCGCGACATGAACGGCAAAGACACCACGCGCAGTTTGTGGCCGCTGGGCATGGTGGGCTGGGGCGACCACTGGACGCTGCTGTCTTGGTGCGAATTGCGCAACGAATATCGCAATTTCCGCTTTGACCGCATCCAAGACATTGTGCTGCTGCCCGAACATTATCCGCAGCACGCCGAACGCAATCTGGAACATTATTTGACGCGGATTATCGGTGTTGAGGACGAACAGAAACCTGCTTAGAATCGGCTTGCAGTTTTTATCAATATTGGATGGAGGCAACAGGAAATGGCAGCAGCATCAAAATTCGCGCAGCGCACTTATTTCTTCGCGGCAATTTACGGACTGATCGTGCTCGTCCCGCAATATTTTCTGGAATCGCAACTCGTCCCGCCGACCACGCATCCCGAACAATTTTACGGTTTCGTCGGCATCGCGCTGGCTTGGCAATTCGCGTTCGTCCTCATCTCGCGCGATGTGGCGCGCTACCGCATGCTGATGCCGATCACCGTGCTGGAAAAACTCGCCTTCGGCCTGCCCGCCTGGATTTTGTACCTGCAAGGCCGAGCCGCGACCGAGGTGGTGGCGGTGGGCAGCATAGACCTGCTGCTGGGTCTGTTGTTCGCCGTGTCCTATTTCAAAACCCGCGCCACGCCATAATCCCGGCGGAGAAAAATTATGCAACGCCCGCGCTATCCCATGCCCGATTTCATCCGCGATGCACTGGCCGCGAAGAATCTGACGCAAGCCTACGATGCCCGCCCGCCGTACCAACGCAACGACTACATCGGCTGGATCACCCGCGCCAAACTTCCCGCCACGCAACAGAAAAGGTTGGAGCAGATGCTGGATGAACTGGAGAAAGGCAATGCTTATATGAAGATGGCGTATCGCGGGAAAATTTAATAATTACAAAAACTGATTTTCGTAGGTTGGGATTTATCCCGACGGTGTTCACGGTTCTAAAAAATCGTCGGGATAAATCCCGACCTACAAAAGCGTGAAAGAGGATGCTGAAATTGGTGACAATTCTGTTTTTTGAAATGTCACCTTGCCCGCAAGCCAATGAATACGCCACTCTCCATCAAGTGCATAACGTAGATCGCCTATTGACGGGCGTTCCCATGAGGTTGTCCCACTTGCGTGGGGATTTTTTATCTGGATTCCGGCCTTCGCCGGAATGACGGGTTGTCTATTTGCTTGTATCGCGCGGATGCACCATCTCTGCCGCGTTCACCCAACGCCCGAATTCTTCTTCGATGACATACCCCAGCGCCAGTGCCGCTTGCTTTAACGTGCTTCCTTCTTGCATCGCACGCTGGGCGATTTCGGCGGCGCGGTCGTAGCCGAGGTGCGGGGTGAGGGCGGTGACTAGCATCAGCGAGCGATCCAGTAGTTCGGCGATGCGCGCGTGGTTGGCTTCGATTCCGCGCACGCAATGTTGCTCGAAGCTCGCCAAGCCGTCGGCCAACAGGCGCACGCTTTGCATGAAGTTGTGCGCGATCAGCGGGCGGTAAACATTCAATTCAAAATTGCCGGATGCGCCGCCGATGTTGATGGCGACATCGTTGCCGAACACTTGGCAGCACAACATGGTCAGTGCTTCGCACTGGGTCGGGTTGACCTTGCCCGGCATGATGGAGCTGCCCGGTTCGTTTTCCGGGATGCTGATTTCGCCCAGGCCGGAACGCGGGCCGGAAGCCAGCCAGCGCACGTCGTTGGCGATTTTCATCAGCGCGGCGGCCAGCGTTTTCAGCGCGCCGTGCGCGGCGACCAGTTCGTCGTTGGTGGCCAGTGCGGCGAATTTGTTGTTGGCAGTTTTGAACGACAAGCCGCTGCGGCGCGACAGTTCGCTGGCAACGCGCGCGCCGAATTGCGCATGGGTATTCAAGCCCGTGCCGACCGCCGTGCCGCCCACCGCCAGTTGATGCAGCGCGGGTAGTGTGGCGTTGATCGCCGCTTCCGTGTGTTGCAGTTGCGCGACGTAAGCGGAGAATTCCTGCCCCAGCGTCAGCGGCGTGGCATCCTGCAAATGCGTGCGACCGATCTTGATGATGTCGGCGAAGGCTGCGGATTTTTGTTGCAGCGTCGCGCGCAGCGTTTGCAACGACGGCAGCAGTTGATGGGTGATCGCGCTGACCGCTGCGACGTGCATCGCGGTGGGGAAAATATCATTCGACGATTGGCCGAGATTCACTTCGTCGTTAGGATGAATGAGGCGCGCTGTGCCGCGTTCGCCACCGAGCAATTCCGAAGCGCGATTAGCCAGCACTTCATTCATATTCATATTGCTCTGCGTGCCCGAGCCGGTCTGCCATACCGACAACGCAAATTCCTGCACGTGTTGTCCAGCCAGCACTTCGTCTGCCGCCAGCACGATGGCTTTAGCTTTATGTTCGTTTAATAAACCAAGATCAAGGTTAACCACGGCGGCGGCGCGTTTTATTTCCGCCAGCGCTTGGATGATTTCGTCCGGCATTTTTTCCGACGAGATATGGAAGAAGTGCAACGAGCGTTGCGTTTGCGCCCCCCACAGCCGTTCGACGGGAACCTCGATGTCGCCGAACGAATCGTGTTCTGTTCTGTTGGTCATGATGGCCTCCTGTGTTGTGTGCAATCGACCTGAATAATTCGTCATAACGCAGGTCGGGTTTCAGCCCGACATGTCGGGTTAAAACTCGACCTACAAAAACTGCGATTCTTGGTTCAGGAGTTGGATTCTCTCACAAACATCCCGCTCATTTCCCACAGCGAATTTTCAAAGTGGCGAGCAAAACGTTCGGCATCGAATAGTGGTGAGGCTTGCACTTGCGCGCGCAAGTTTTGTCGCAAGTTTGTCAGGGCGGGCAGGTCGTT
>JAGVNQ010000202.1 GCA_020053195.1 Sideroxydans sp. | reverse complement strand
CTGCCGCGAAAAAAATCCCGAGCGCGAAGTGTGGGACGGTTTCCGTTTCGGCCCGGAGGCAGCACGCGAGAAATTCGGTTTCGATGCCGCGTACCCCATCGCGCAACTGGATGAAAAGCTGATCGAGCTGATGGGCAATCAGGCGGCGCTGTTTTATCCGCTCGGCGCGGATGCCGACTGGGACGCGCGCCTGCTCAGGCTGCGCGAGTCGGTGAAAGCCAAGACGCGCTTGGGCATCAACGCGCCGAACGAAATGCGCGACGTGCGCGAAATTCTTAACGAGATGCGCCTGTTCAAAGATGCGCACGAAATTGACCTGATGCGCCGCGCCGTAATCATCTCTTGCGGCGCGCACCGGCGCGCCATGGCGTTCACCAAACCCGGCCAGTTCGAATACGAAGTAGAGGCCGAGTTGCTGCACGAATTCTTTCGTCACGGTTCACGCCATCCGGCCTACACCAGCATCGTCGCGGGCGGCGCAAACGCCTGCACGCTGCACTACGTCGGCAACAAAGCGCGTCTGAACGATGGCGAGTTGCTGCTGATCGACGCGGGCTGCGAACTGGACGGCTACGCCTCCGACATCACGCGCACGTTTCCGATTAACGGAAAATTCAGCGCCGCGCAAAAAGACGTGTATGAAATCGTGCTCGCCGCGCAAGCCGCCGCGATTGCCGCCGCACTTCCGGGCAAGCTGTGGAGCGCGCCGCACGATGCCGCGTTGCGCGTGCTGGCGCAGGGATTCATCGACCTCAAGCTGTGCCAGGGTTCGGTTGAATCGGTCATTGAATCGGAAAGTTACAAACCGTTTTACATGCACCGCACCGGACACTGGCTAGGCATGGACGTGCATGATGTGGGGCAGTATAAAATCGGCGAAGACTGGCGACCGCTGTTACCCGGCATGACGCTCACCGTCGAACCCGGCTGCTATATTCGCCCCGCCGACAACGTGCCGCGCGAATTATGGAACATCGGCATCCGCATCGAGGACGATGTGCTCATCACAACGGGCGGCAACGAAGTGCTGTCGTTGGCTGCGCCGAAGACGGTGTTGGAAATTGAAGAGATAATGAAAAGATGAAAACCATTCACCACAGAGACACCGAGACACAGAGAAAGGCCAACCCAATAACCGGGTTTGGTTTTGTTTTTCTCTGTGTCGCGGTGTCTCTGTGGTGATAGGTTTGGGAGGTTTTGTGAATACAACATCAAACTGTGACATCGCCATCATCGGCGGCGGGCCAGTCGGCCTGGCGCTGGCGAATGCCTTGCAAGGCAACGATTTAAACGTGGTGCTGCTGGAGGCGCGCGATGAGGAGATCAACACCTCCGACCCGCGTTCGCTGGCCTTATCTTACGGATCGCGCCTGTTGCTGCAACGGCTGCACGCTTGGGACTCCATCCCCGACGTGAGCCGCATCACCACTATCGAAATTTCGCAAAAAAAATCGTCGGGACACGCCACGATTCGCGCGCAGGAAATGAAAGTGGCTGAAGTCGGTTACGTGCTGCCCTACACCGCGTTACATGCCGCGCTGCAACACGCGCTGCATCAAGGGGATGTCCAGTGTTTGTACGGCGCAGCGGTGAGCAAACTGGACAGCGCTAACAGCCAAGCGACCATCACTTATTCACGCCAAGGGCAGGAACATATTCTCCACGCGCGCCTCGCCGTGGTAGCCGAAGGCGGCAAATTGCTGGAAGCGGCGCATCCGCCTGAGATTACCGATTACGGCCAGAGCGGCATCATCGCCCACGTCATCAGCACCGCCGCCGCGCCGGGCACGGCTTACGAACATTTCACCGCGCAAGGCCCGATGGCGCTGCTGCCGTACAAAGACGGCTACGAACTGGTGCTGACCGCCGCACACGACAAAGCGCAAGAGATGCTGACCTGGGACGACGCGACTTTCCTGCGCTATCTGCAACAACATTTCGGCGACCGCGTCGGCACGTTTGTCAGCGTGGGCAAACGCGACTGTTACCCGCTGCGCTTGAAACGCGCACCCGATCTCACTTTCCCTTACACCGTGCTGATCGGCAACGCCGCGCAAACCTTGCATCCGGTGGCGGGCCAAGGTTTCAACATGGGCGTGCGTGATGCGTGGGAACTGGCGCAAGTCATTCTCGATTTTGCGCCGCACGACATCGGCTCGGCGGCAATGTGTGCCGCCTACCGCAAGTCGCGCCGCATCGACCGCAATGCGGGCATCCGTTTTACCGATGGGCTGGTGCGCTTGTTCTCCAACGATTTGCCGCTGCTGGGGCAAGTGCGCTCTGCCGCGCTCACGCTACTGGATCATGTTCCGCCCGCGAAAAAGTTTGTGGCGAGCCGAATGATGTTCGGCGCGAACGGTTGATGGCTTTCCGGGGTAAACCGATATTCATGATTGAGGAATTTCATCAAGGCAGCGCGGCCAGATACGCCATAATAGAAATGAAATAAAAACATCAAATAACGAATTGGAGGAAATATTTTGGATTCATCTAACGATCAAATTTTGCGCGAACTGCGCAAAGCCAAAGCCGCTCACTTGAAGTGGCGCTCTTATGCTTACGCCATGTTGTCCGGTCTCGACATTGAGCCGGAGTACACCCCGCTGGATCATACCGAATGTGCTTTCGGCAAGTGGTATCACGGCGCGGGCAAAGAACATTTCGGCCATCTGGATACTTATTCCGGCATCGAAGTTCCACATCACATCCTGCACAAGATTTACGCCAAGATTTACGAATCGGCCAAAGAAGGCAGGATGCATGACTCGGAAGAAGATGCCAAACGCCTGACTGAGCTTTCGCGCCAGGTGATTGATGCGCTGGAGATGGTGGAGCACGAAATCGCCAGCCAGAAGTAACGTTTTTAGAACTGCATCGCGGACGGAATCTGTAATCAGCCCGTCTGTTTCCCAACCCAAGAGCCTCTCGCTTTTGTAGGTCGGGATTTATCCCGACGATGTTTACGGCTTGAAAAATCGTCGGGATAAATCCCGACCTACGAAAATCAGCCCGTTTCATGGAATCCAATTCGGGCGATCATTGATAGGCTGCGATCAACATCCACCCACAAGGATTAGCCCTTTGGAAGGGTGTGCCCATCCATTCGGGCAATAGACTCCGCCCGGTTTTCCCTATAGCTTTCAGCGCCCTGCATACCGAAGGGCAGCCATGTTCAAGAAAATTTTTTCCGCGTTCAACCGGGAGCAACCACCGCAAAAAGAGGTGACCCAAGTCATCAATGTGTATGACGCGGTGCTGGCGCACAGAGCCTGGAAAACTCGCCTGATGGATTATCTGGAAGGCCGCTCCAAAGAGAACTTGCAGCCCGCCAAAATCTGCGTGGATAATTTGTGCGTGCTGGGCAAGTGGATACACAGCGACGGCAAGGTCAAATTCGGGGAGCAGCCGGTGTTTACCACCTTGGTCGGCGAACACGCAAAATTCCATGTCCAGGCCGCCAAAGTGGTCGAGGCGCATCAAGCGGGGGATGCGGCACTGGCGCAAAATATTTTGACCGGAAGTTTTGACGAACAATCCAGAAAAACCGTGATGTGTCTGGCCAAGCTACATGCGCTGGTGGAAAAAGACAATCAGCAATTCGAAGATCAATAAAGCCGTTTCAACAACTTTTCGTGTATCCCGCCGAAACCGCCGTTGCTCATCACTAACACGTGGTCGCCCGACCTCGCCGCTGCGGCGATGGCTTCAATGAGTTCGTTTAGATCGTCTTTCACCACCGCCTTGTCACCCAGCGATGCTAGCGCGCCGCGCGCATCCCAACCCAGATTCCCCGCATAACAAAACGTCAAATCCGCGTCTTTCAAACTGCCCGGTAGCGCGTCTTTCATCACGCCCAATTTCATGGTGTTGGAGCGCGGCTCCAGCACCGCGAGAATGCGCGCCTTGCCAATCTTTCGGCGCAAGCCTGCAACCGTCGTATCAATAGCGGTGGGGTGGTGGGCGAAGTCGTCATACACCGTGATGTCGTTAACCGTGCCGCGCACTTCCATGCGGCGCTTCACGTTCTTGAATGCTGACAATGCCGCCAATCCTTGTTGTACAGGCACGCCCGCATGGCGTGCCGCAGCCAGCGCGGCCAGCGCGTTCATGCGGTTGTGCTCGCCCAGCAAGTCCCAGTGCAACGTGCCTTGTACTTTTCCGTTTAACGTGACTTGATCGTTGGCATCAATGTTCCAGCCATCGTCGCTGCCGAACTTTTCCACCGGTGTCCAACAACCGCGCTGAATCACGCGCGCCAACGCTTCCTCGCGCCCGTTGCTCACCACCAAGCCGTTACCCGGCACAGTACGCACCAGATGGTGGAACTGCGTTTCGATGGCGTGCAAGTCGGGAAAAATATCGGCGTGATCGAACTCAAGATTATTCAGCACGGCGGTTCGCGGATGGTAATGCACGAACTTGGAACGCTTGTCGAAGAAGGCAGTGTCGTATTCGTCGGCTTCGATCACGAAAAAAGCTGAATCGGTGATGCGCGCCGAGATGCCGAAATTCTGCGGCACACCGCCGATCAAAAATCCGGGATTCAATCCCGCAAATTCCAGTATCCACGCCAGCATGGACGAGGTCGTGGTCTTGCCATGTGTGCCCGCCACCCCCAATACCCACTTGTCGCGCAACAGCGTATCCGCCAGCCATTGCGGGCCGGAGGCGTAAGGCAGATTGCGGTTCAGAATCTCTTCCATCAACGGATTGCCGCGCGACACCACGTTACCTATGACGAACACATCCGGCTTCAGTTCAAGCTGCTCCACGCCGAAACCTTCGATCAACTCGATGCCCTGCGCTTCGAGCTGCGTACTCATCGGAGGATACACGTTGGCATCGCAACCGGTGACGCGATAGCCGGACTGCTTGGCGATGGCCGCGATACCGCCCATGAACGTGCCGCAGATGCCGAGGATGTGAATGTGCTTTGATTTTTTCATAATCCATTTGTCCACGAAAAACACGAAAGGCACGAAATAAAAACAAGCTGTCTTGTTTCGTTCGTGAATTTCGTGTCTTTCGTGGACTGTTTTCTTACGTTCTAAAAATAAAATACACCGCGCCCATCAGGCACAGCCCCGCCCACAGGTAATCCAGCTTCAGCGGCTGATTCATATACATCACCGCGAACGGCACGAAGATGGTCAGTGTGATGACTTCCTGCAAAATCTTTAGCTGGCCGAGGCTGAGCTGGGTGTAGCCGATACGATTGGCCGGAACTTGAATCAGATACTCAAAAAGAGCGATGCCCCAACTCACCAGCGCCGCCACATACCACGGCGATGCCGACAGATTCTTCAAATGCCCGTACCACGCGAACGTCATGAACAGGTTGGACACCGCCAGCATCAGCGCAGTGACCAGCAACGGGTTGGAGATCAGGTTCATCGTTTTTACCCCCTCTCCCTTGCAGGGAGAGGGCTGGGGAGAGGGTAGAAGCGTTCAGCATCCCCATCCATGCTTACTTCACCCCCAGCAATTCCACATCAAACACCAGCGTCGCATTCGGCGGAATCACGCCGCCCGCACCGCGCGCGCCGTAACCCATATTGGCGGGAATAATCAACGTGCGCTGACCGCCGATCTTCATGCCTTGCACGCCCACATCCCAGCCCTTGATGACATGGCCCGCACCCAGCGGAAAACTAAACGGCTGACCGCGATCACGCGAGCTGTCGAACTTTTTGCCCTTGTTCTCCGGTGCTGCTGCGTCAAACAACCAGCCGGTGTAATGCACAGATACTTGTTGCCCGGCCTTGGCTTCAGCGCCTTCGCCCAGCTTGATGTCGGTAATGATAAGTTCGGTCATGGTTTTAGTTTCCTTTGGCGGTCATGCCTGCTGCGTGCAGGCGGTGATTGAAAAAATGCAAACGGATAATAAGCAGGCCAACGGTAAAAAGGTAATACGTTTCAAAATTATGTCTCCTCGGTATTTTTGTTGATCCCAGAAAATCCATTAGCCGAAACATCCCCTCCCCCTTGCAGGGGGAGGGTTAGGGAGGGGGTAGAATCGTTACCGTTCAGCAACTCTACCCCCATCCCAACCTTCCCCCTGCAAGTGGGAAGGAGCGGGTTCTGTTCTAATGATTCTTTTGGGTTGTTTTCAATTCACTTCCAGCAACTCTACCTCAAACACCAACGTCGCATTCGGCGGAATCACGCCGCCTGCGCCCTGCCTGCCGTAGCCCATCTCCGGCGGGATCACCAGCGTGCGCTGACCGCCCACCTTCATGCCCTGCACACCCTCGTCCCAGCCCTGAATCACATGGCCTTGACCCAGCGGAAAATCGAACGGCTCATCGCGGTCGCGCGAACTGTCGAACTTGATGCCCTTGTTCTCCGGCGCGTTCTTGTCGAACAGCCAGCCGGTGTAATGCACGATCACGGTCTGACCCACCTTGGCCTCATCGCCCTCGCCAACCTTGGTATTTATCATGTCGGTCCTGATGACTTTCAACAGCTTCACCTCAAACACCAGCGTCGCGTCCGGCGGAATCACCCCGCCTGCACCGCGCGAACCGTAGCCCATCTCCGGCGGAATCACCAACGTGCGCAGCCCGCCTTCCTTCATGCCCGCCACGCCAATATCCCACCCCTTGATCACGCGCCCGCCACCGAGCGGAAAACTGAACGGATCGTTGCGATCAAGCGAGCTGTCGAACTTCGTGCCTTTGTTGTCCGATGCTGAAGCGTCATACAGCCAGCCGGTGTAATGCACGATCACGGTTTGTCCGGCTTGTGCTTCGGCACCTTCGCCTAGTTGGGTGTCGGTTTTGATGAGGGTGGTCATAGTACTTATTTCCTTAGTGGTTGGTTAATGCACGCGACAGTTTTCCATAAGATAAAACTCTTTCTCTTCAGCAATTACGTTCCAGCCATTCTTAATATAGAAACGCTTTGCGTCCGAATTTTGTTTGAAAACCCGAAGCGCTATTGATTTGCCTTTATCGTAAGATTCTTTCTGAATTCTTTCGAGAATTTGTCTGCCAATTCCTGCTGACCTCATGTTAGGTTTAATGATAAGCATGCGCAAAAAATCCGAATGCTCGCCTTTTTCTATTTGGTAGTAACCAACAAATTTTGCGTCGCTTTCGATAACAAGTGTTGTTACAAACTCGAAGGCCTTTGAGAAGTCATTAATCTGCCAAGATTCGTCCCAACCCCAAATTTCTTTTATGTAATCCTGCATTGCTTCTCGGTAAAGAGCAAAAACTATTGGTTTGTCTTTTGCTGTTGCTATGCGAGTTGTTATTTGCATACGAACTAACTGATGAATTCATCAGAAGTTGGATTGCTGACTGACGATCTTAGCCAACCGCTCGTCCAGCGTAAGCAGGGCAAGTTGATGCACTTGCGCCGTGGCGGCGATGATGGCATCGGGGAGTTTGCAATTTCCACTGCGGCGCAGTTGGATGGCGCGTTGTTCGACTGCCTCGTCAATTGGCAATACAAGGCAGCTTTGCAGGAATGCCTGAATCCGCTGCTCTTCCTGTTTTGGTAAACCGGGAAAGCCCAATAATTCCATGCGGGTAATTTGACTGATTGCGACTTGGTTTAAGTCCAGTTGATGTGCTTCGATCAGCGCAATAGCGGCAGTGTGCTGCTTGAGCAGGCCAATTACAACATTGGTATCAAGCAAACATTTAGTTCCACTCATCGCGCATCTTCCGTTGAATCTCCACCGGATCATCATTGAAGCAAGGGGAGTCTTTCAAAGCGCCAATAAAGTCGCGCCAATTAGATTTCTGTTGCGTTTTCTCCGGTATGACCAACGTCAACAGCGCCCGACGCTCAGCAGTCAACGGCAAGGCTTGCATGGGGTGTATGCCACCTTGCGCATCAATTTCAACTTCTATCGTCTGTAACATGGCAACTCCTTGCGGATTGAATGGATCTATTCTACTACCTCAATAACTCAACACCGGAGCCAGCCACCGCTCCGCCTCTTCCACCGTCCAGCCCTTGCGCTGCGCATAATCCACGACCTGATCCTTGTCCACCTTGCCCGTAGCGAAGTATTGCGCTTGCGGGTGCGAGAAGTAGAAGCCGCTCACGGCTGCGGTGGGCAGCATGGCGAAACTTTCCGTTAGCGTGATGCCTGCATTCTTGGGTGCTTGCAGCAACTCGAACAGCGGCCCCTTCTCGCTGTGCTCCGGGCAAGCGGGATAGCCCGGGGCGGGGCGAATGCCGCGATATTTTTCGGCGATGATGTCTTCGTTGCTCAGTTGTTCATCCGCCGCGTAAGCCCAGAATTCACGGCGCACGCGCAGGTGCAGGTGCTCGGCGAACGCCTCTGCCAGACGGTCGGCGAGTGCCTTGAGCATGATGGCGCTGTAGTCGTCGTTCTGTTTTTCAAATTCCGCCACGCGCGCGTCGATGCCGATGCCGGTGGTGACGGCGAAACCGCCGATGTAGTCCTTGACCTTGGCTTCCTTGGGCGCGACGAAGTCGGCCAGACAATAGTTCGGAATGGCTTCCGGCTTTTTGGTTTGCTGGCGCAGGTTGTGCCAGGTCATCGCCACATTTTTACGCTTGTCGTCGGTGTAGATTTCGATGTCGTCGCTGTTCACCGAGTTAGCGGGGAACAGGCCGAACACGGCATTGGCACTGAGCCATTTTTCTTCGACGATTTGTTTCAGCATGGCTTGCGCGTCGGCGAACAGTTTGCGCGCTTCTTCGCCGACTACTTCGTCCTGCAAGATTTTCGGATAACGCCCGGCAAGTTCCCATGTCTGGAAGAACGGGGTCCAGTCGATGAAGTCCACCAGGATTTCCAGCGGGTAGTTTTCGAGTTTTTGGATGCCAAGCAGTTTGGGTTTGGGCGGTGTGTAATTTTTCCAATCCGTTTTCAGACCGTGCGCCCGCGCTTTTGGCAACGAGACATAACTCGCCTTGCCCTTCTTGCCCTCATGCTGCTCACGCGCGGCGGCGTAGTCGTTCTTGAGTTCGGCGATGTAGCTGTCGCGCGATGTATTGCTCAACAAGTTGCTGCACACGCCCACCGCACGCGAGGCATCGGTGACATACACCGTCGTGCCGCTCGGATAATTCGGTTCGATCTTCACCGCCGTATGCACGCGCGAAGTCGTCGCGCCGCCGATCAGCAGCGGAATCTTAAAGCCTTGGCGCTCCATCTCTTTCGCCACATGCGCCATCTCTTCCAGCGACGGTGTGATGAGGCCGGAGAGGCCGATCACGTCGGCCTTGTGTTCGCGCGCGGTGTCGAGAATTTGCTGGCAGGGAACCATCACGCCCATGTTCACCACTTCAAAATTGTTGCACTGCAACACCACGGTGACGATGTTTTTGCCGATGTCGTGCACGTCGCCCTTCACCGTGGCCATGACGATTTTGCCTTTGGTGCTGGTGTCGCCGGAGCGCAGTTTTTCCGCTTCGATGTAGGGGATCAGATGCGCCACGGCTTGCTTCATCACGCGCGCCGATTTCACCACTTGCGGCAAAAACATCTTGCCCGCGCCGAACAAATCGCCGACGAAATTCATGCCGGTCATCAGCGGGCCTTCGATCACCTCGACCGGGAACTTGGCTTGCAGGCGCGCTTCTTCGGTGTCTTCCACGATGAAGGTGGTGATGCCACGCACCAGCGCGTGGGTCAGGCGTTCCTGCACCGTGCCTTTGCGCCACGCCAAATCTTCGACTTGCTCTTTGCCGCCGCCTTTCACGTTCTCCGCCAGCTTGACCAATTTCTCGCCCGCATCGGGATGACGGTTCAGCACCACGTCTTCCACCGCGTCGCGCAACTCTTTCGGAATCTCTTCATACACGCCGAGCTGTCCGGCATTGACGATGCCCATGTTCATGCCGGCCTTGATGGCGTGATACAGGAACACGGTGTGGATCGCCTCGCGCACCGGCTCGTTGCCACGGAACGAGAACGACACATTGGACACGCCGCCGGAGATTTTTGCGTAAGGCAAATTTTTGCGAATCCACGCGCAGGCATTGATGAAATCCACCGCGTAGTTGTTGTGCTCTTCTATGCCGGTGGCGATGGCGAAGATGTTCGGGTCGAAGATGATGTCTTCGGGCGGGAAGCCGATGCCAGTTGATAAATTCCCTCCCCCTTGCAGGGGGAGGGCTAGGGTGGGAGTAGAAGAGTTAACCACTCCGCCACTTCTACCCCCATCCCAACCTTCCCCCTGCAAGGGGGAAGGAGTCTCGACCCTGAAACGCGCGGGGTCACCCGCAAGCAAGCGATATGAGCGTTCACAAATCTCGATCTTGCGCTGATAGGTGTCAGCCTGACCTTGTTCGTCAAACGCCATCACCACCGCCGCCGCGCCATAGCTGCGCACCAGTCGGGCATGCTGCAAAAACTTCTCTTCGCCTTCCTTCAGCGAAATCGAATTGACGATGGACTTGCCCTGCACACACTTCAAGCCCGCCTCGATGATGCTCCACTTGGACGAGTCGATCATCAGCGGCACTTTGGAAATGTCCGGCTCGGAGGCGATCAGATTGAGGAATTTCACCATCGCAGCTTCGCCGTCGAGCATGGCTTCGTCCATGTTGATGTCGATCACTTGCGCGCCGGTTTCCACTTGCTGCTTGGCGACTTCCAGCGCTTCGTCGTATTTGCCATCCAGCACCAGGCGCTTGAACTTGGCCGAGCCGGTGACGTTGGCGCGTTCGCCGACGTTGACGAACAGCGAGTTCTCGCCGATGTTGAACGGCTCTAATCCCGAGAGTCGGCATTCCACCGGATTGTTTGGAATCTTGCGCGGCGCAATGTCTTTCACCGCGTCGGCGATGGCCTTGATGAATGCGGGCGACGTGCCGCAACAACCGCCGATGATGTTGAGGAAGCCGCTTTGCGCCCACTCCTTGATCTGCCCCGCCATGTTTTCCGGCGTGTCGTCGTAGCCGCTTTCCGCCAGCGGATTGGGCAGTCCGGCGTTGGGGTGCGCGCTCACATAACAGTTGGCGACGCGCGACATTTCCTGCACATATTGGCGCAGTTCTTCCGCACCCAGCGCGCAGTTGAGGCCGATGGAAATCGGGTTGGCGTGTGCCAGCGAATTGTAAAAAGCTTCGGTGACTTGTCCGGTGAGCGTGCGCCCGGATGCATCAGTGATGGTGCCGGAAATCATGATCGGCCACGTCGCGCCGCGCTCGGTGAACACCTGCTGCACCGCGAAAATGGCGGCCTTGGCATTCAGCGTGTCGAAGATGGTTTCGATCAGGATTAAATCCGCTCCGCCGTCGATCAGGCCGCGCGTCGCGTCGGCGTAGTCGGCCACCAGTTGATCGAAAGTGATATTGCGCGCCGCCGGGTCATTCACATCGGGCGAGATGGTGGCGGTCTTGTCGGTCGGGCCTAGCACGCCCGCGACGAAGCGCGGCTTGTCGGCGGTGGCAAATTCATCGCACGCCTCGCGCGCCAGACGTGCTCCAGCCACGTTCAATTCGTAATTCAGCGCCGACATGCCGTAAGCGTTCAGCGTCGTGGCGTTCGCGCCAAAGGTGTTGGTCTCGATAATGTCCGCACCCGCCGCCAGATATTCGCGGTGAATGGCTTTTATGACTTCCGGCTTGGTCAGCAGCAACAGATCGTTGTTGCCTTTGAGGTCGCGATGCCAATCGGCAAAACGCGCGCCGCGATAGTCCGCCTCGGTCAGCTTGTAACGCTGAATCATAGTGCCCATCGCCCCGTCCAGAATCAGGATGCGTTGTTGCAGGAGTTTGGCGATAGGATGTGTGATGTGGTTCATGGTGCGGGCTTTCAATAAGGGCGCGGATTTTAACATGCTGAGACGTGCGCAAATTTCGTCATTCCGGCGTAGGCCGGAATCCAGCAGGTTAATTCAATATGCTTTTGACTTTGGCCTTGCTGCGCAAGAAATATTTAATTTGACTGGATTCCGGCCTGCGCCGGAATGACGGGCTTTTGAAATATCGGGTTTTAAAGAGCCTGACGCTTAAAACATCCGATATTCCTCAAGCGCCAAACCCTCTTTTTCAATTCTTCGATTGTAAGCGGCAATCGCATCCCGATTTTCTTCCCGCCATTTCTGGCTTTTTGCTTTCCTCACAGCATCAGTGATGGCTAATTCTGCAACCTGCGAGAACTTAATGTTGAGGGCTTTTGCCTGACGTAATAAATCTGAATTGATGCCAAGACGGATCGTTGTTTTAGGCGCGTTTGTATCGAACAGGGCAGTTGACATTGTGTCCTCCATATTTAAGCGAGAAGTCTATGTGCGTTGTACAGCTATATCAACTCACATTTGATGAAATCAAATGACGTGTGAAGTAAACTCGCGCTCGCATCAGGGAAGTTCTTCAATAACGATTTTCAAGTGAGGAGAAACAACATGCCGCAAACCAAGATTCTGTTGGACGAATCGGACATTCCAACACACTGGTACAACGTCGTGGCCGATATGCCCAACCCGCCGACTCCGCCGCTGGGGCCAGACGGCAAGCCGATTGGGCCGGAAGCGCTGACCGCGATTTTCCCAATGGCGCTGATCGAGCAGGAAGTTTCGGCGCAACGTTGGATTCCGATTCCCGAACCGGTGCGCGAAGCGCTGCGCATGTACCGTCCCTCGCCGTTGTTCCGCGCGCACAAGTTGGAAGCCGCACTCGGCACGCCCGCCAAAATTTATTACAAATACGAAGGTGTTTCGCCCGCCGGCTCGCACAAAGTGAACACCGCGATTCCGCAGGCGTATTACAACAAACAGGCGGGTATCAAGCGTCTCGCCACCGAAACTGGCGCGGGACAATGGGGTTCGTCCATCGCGCTGGCCGGGCAGATGTTCGGCCTCGAAGTGCGCGTGTTCATGGTGCGCGTGAGCTACGACCAGAAGCCGTTCCGCCGTTCCATGATGCAGACTTGGGGCGGTCAAGTGTTCGCCAGCCCGAGCATGGAAACCAACACCGGACGCGCCATTCTGGCGAAAGACCCGAACAATCAAGGTTCGTTGGGCATGGCGATTTCCGAGGCAGTGGAAGAGGCCGCGTCGCGCGCCGACACCAACTACGCGCTGGGCTCGGTGCTCAACCACGTGTTGTTACACCAGACCATCATCGGGCAGGAAGCGCAAAAACAATTCGCAAAAGTCGGCGATTACCCGGACATGATTTTTGCGCCCTGCGGCGGCGGCTCCAATTTCGGCGGCGTTGCGTTTCCGTTCTTCGCCGACAAAGCGGCAGGCAAAAACGTGCGTCTGGTCGCGGTCGAACCGACCTCGTGCCCGTCACTGACCAAAGGCACTTACGCCTACGACTTCGGCGACACCGCCGGCTTTACGCCGCTGATGAAAATGTACACGCTGGGTCACGACTTCATGCCGCCCGGCATCCACGCGGGCGGACTGCGTTATCACGGCGATTCGCCGCTGGTGTCGCAGCTTTATCACGAAGGCTTGATCGAAGCGGTATCGGTGGCGCAGCTCGCAACGTTTGCGGCGGGTGTCCAGTTCGCGCGCACCGAAGGCATCATCCCCGCGCCCGAATCCAACCACGCCATCAGCGCCTGCATCGACGAGGCACTGCGCTGCAAGGAATCCGGCGAAGCGAAGACGCTGTTCTTCAACCTGTCCGGTCACGGCCATTTCGACATGGCCTCTTATGACAAATATTTCGCCGGAGAACTGGATGACTTCCACTATCCCGACTCGGCGATCCAAGCGTCACTGGCGAATTTGCCCAAGGTGGGGTGAGACTGAATTAGTTTTGTAGGGTGGGCACGTTTTTGTGCCCACGCGGTTGCCGCTCGATCATTAAACGCGTGGGCACATAAGACGTGCCCACCCTACACCTGATTTTTGCTTTGTCGTTTATCGCCAAGCCAGCAAATACGCCATTCTCCATCATGCACTGCGTGTAGATCGCCTATTGGCGGGCATCTTCACGCAGTTACTGCAAAATTTCAGCCTCCAACTGCCACGCAATTGCGCCCGTTTTTCTTGGCGGCATACACGCCGTCGTCCGCCGCTTTAATGAGCGCTTCAAAATTTTCCATGCCGGGTTTGCGCACGGCCACGCCTATGCTGATGCTGCCGCGCCACTCTCCTGCTCCGGCGGGGACGCGCAGCGCGGCGATGGCGGCGCGGATTTTTTCGCCGAGTTGCGCCACGCCTTCCTGGTGGGTGAGCGGGCAGATAATCAAAAATTCGTCGCCACCCAAGCGGCACACGATGTCGTCGGTGCGCACCGCGTAACGCAGGTTCTTGGACAATTGCCGCAGCACTTCGTCACCGGCATCGTGGCCGTAGTTGTCGTTGACTTGTTTGAAGCCGTCGGCATCCACCATCATGCAGGCGAGCGGGATATTTTTCGTTACGGATTCCTTCCAGTGTTTTTCCAGGCAATGCATGGCGTGGCGGCGGTTGGGCAGGCCGGTGAGCACATCGGTCAGCGAGATTTCTTCCAGTCGGTGATTGGCATCGGCCAGCTCTTGCGTGCGCTGCGCGACTTTAATTTCCAGCGTCTCGTTCAGCGCGTGCAATTCGCGGTTGCGTTCCGAAACTTGCTGGAACAGCCCGGTCAGCGAATGCAGCAAAGGCTCGACCGCGCCTTCTTTCATGCGTTCTTCGGCGATGAAAGCATCGGCAGGAGTTTGCCCGGACTGGATGGCGATAATCTGCTTCGCCATGGATTGATCCGAACCGAGGATGTGGTAGGCCAGCCAATACACCAGAAATTTCAACAGCGGTTTCGCGGTGTCGGCATTGCCGGGATCAATATCGCCATGCATCTGCACGACTTCCTGCAAAAAACTGACATGCTCGAAACGGTGATGTTCCTGATGGCGTTGGTCAACGCTGGTTTCATCCATTAGCCGCTCTTCTTCCGCGAAATGGTATTGCGCGTAAGCCGCCAGCTCGCCGAATACTTTTTCGATTTCGGCAAATTCCACGCCCCCTTTTTGCGTCAGCATTTCACCGAACTGGTTGAGCACGTCCACCAGATGGTGGTGCTGTTTATCAACCTCGACCAGGCCGGTGACAAAATGTTTATCCCAGTGAAATGACTCCATGATTTTCTCCCCCCTTATGAAAAAAATACTGCGCCATTGAAATGAGCTACTACCCCATCCCCCACCTAACCTCCCCCTTGAAGGGGGAGGAACTGAATTCCTTCCCCTTCAAGGGGAAGGTTAGGAAGGGGATGGGTTGTTTCTTAAAGCATGAAGTTTATACGTTCGCCTTATCCATGCGCCGGTACTGCACCGCTTCGGCAATGTGCGCTGTCAGAATATTTTCGCTGCCCGCCAAATCCGCAATGGTGCGCGCGACTTTGAGTACGCGATGATAGGCGCGGGCGGAAAGATTCAAATGCGTGATGGCTTGTTTCAGCAGCGCCGCGCCTTGCGCATCCGGCGCGCAGTGGGTGTCGATTTCGGTGACGCTGAGCTGTGCGTTGGGTTTGTTTTGCCGGGCGAGCTGGCGTTGGCGCGCGGCTTCCACGCGCTGCTGGATGACCAAGCTGTGTTCGCCGTCGGATTGTTTGAGCAAGTCGTCTTGCGGCACGGCAGGCACTTCGATCTGGATGTCGATGCGGTCGAGCAAGGGGCCGGAGATTTTGCCGCGATAACGCGCGACTTGATCGGGCGTGCAGCGGCACTTGCCGTTGAAGTGGCCAAGATAGCCGCAAGGGCAGGGGTTCATCGCGGCGACCAGTTGAAACTGCGCTTTGAAATCGGCACGGCGCGCGGCGCGCGAGATGGTGATGCGCCCGCTTTCCATCGGTTCGCGCAACACTTCCAACACTTTGCGATCAAACTCCGGCAACTCGTCCAAAAATAAAACCCCGTGCATGGCCACGGAAATTTCGCCGGGACGCGGGTTACTGCCACCGCCGACCAACGCGACTGCTGATGCAGTATGGTGGGGCGCACGGTAGGGACGGCGCTTCCAGTTTTCCACATCGAATATGCCGCCCAGCGATTGCATGGCCGCACTCTCCAATGCTTCCACTTGTGTCATCTGCGGCAGGATGCCGGGGAAACGCGCGGCCAGCATACTTTTGCCCGTGCCGGGCGGACCGGACATCAGCACGCTGTGTGATCCGGCGGCGGCAATCTCCAGCGCGCGCTTGGATTGCGACTGGCCTTTCACTTCGCACATGTCGGCGTAGTGCGGCGCGACGCTTTTGATTTCGGGGATATGCCGCGTCAGCGCATCGCGTCCGGCCAGATGCGCGGCCACTTGCAGCAAGGACTGCGCGGGATACACCACGGCATCTTCCACCAGCGCGGCTTCCGGCGCATTCACGGCGGGCAGAATAAACGCGCGTCCTGAATTTGATGCGCGATACGTCATCGCCAGCGCGCCGCGTATCGCGCGCAACTCGCCGGTCAGCGCCAGCTCTCCG
>JAGVNQ010000295.1 GCA_020053195.1 Sideroxydans sp. | reverse complement strand
CCAGAGCCATGTGGTGCGCAAGCGCACCCTACTTGAAACCCGCGACATCTATTAATTAGACAGAATCAAGACTTCACCGTGCCGGATTAATAGTGTAGCGCATCGTACTTGACGGCACTTATGCGAAAACCCTTGTAGGTCGGGCTTCAGCCCGACATGTCGGGTTAAAACCCGACCTACAAATCCGGTTGTTTTGCGGGGCATAATTAACCATGTTCATCACATTTTAATCTTGCTGATCGTGTCGTAAATCGGCCCGAGCACCGCCAGCATCACCCAGCCGATAATCAGGCCGAGCACCACGGTCAGCGCCGGTTCGATCAGCGCTTGTACGCGCTGGATCGATTCGTCGATGTCGCGATTATAAAAGTAGGAAATGTTTTTCAGCGCGCCGTCCAGGTCGCCTGTTTCTTCGCCCACTTTGAGCATGCGTATCACCAGCGACGGAAACATTAGCTGGCTGGCGAACCCCTGACTGATCGACGCGCCGTTGGCGATGCGTTCGCGCGCCCTGTCGATGGCATCCCGGATAATCAGGTTGCCGGATACGTTGCGGCAGTAATCGAGCCCTTGCAGCACCGGGATACCGGTGCGGTAAGTGAGCGCCAGCGTGTCGCTGATCCGCGCAAGAATAATTTTTTTCACGACCGCCCCGATATAGGGTGTGGCTAAAATGGCGGCATGCAGTTTGTGCCGGATGCGCGGGTCGAGTTTGCTGACGGTCAACAGCAAAATGATGAGCACGACCGGAGAGGGCAAAATCAGCCACCAGTAATTGACGAAGGCATCGGAGACCCAGATCAGTATTTTGGTTTGAATCGGGATTTCCTGTCCCATGTTGACGATGAACTTGACGATTTGCGGGACGATAAACACCATCAGGAAAACCACGACGGCGCTGATTACCACCGTCACGAACGCCGGATACACCATGAGCTGTTTGGTTTTCGAGGCGAGTTCGTCCTGCCATTTCAGCGAGCGTCCGATTTCCTGAATCACTTCCGGCAGTTGTCCGGTGGCTTCACCGGCGCGCACCAGATTGACGAGCAGTTCCGGGAACACACCGGGGCTGGCGGCAAAGGCTTCTGAGATGCTGGAGCCGGAATCGATCTTTTCGTAAATGACACCGCACAGGTTGCGCATGTCGGGGGTATCCGCCGAATCGCGCAGATCGGCCAGCACTTCCAGAATGGGTACGCCTGCGCGCAGCAGCATTTCCAGTTGAAACAGAAAATTGATTAGTTCGCGCCGGGGCATTTTGCGCGCGGGGCGCTCCACGTTTTTTAAAACAGTCGCTTTAATCAGCTCTTGGCCGGTGTTTTTCAGCTGCGAGCCAAGATCGAAATCGTTGAGCGCTTCCATTTCTCCCGTGATGACTTTGCCGTCGTCGGAAATGGCGCGGTAACGAAAAATCGGCATTTAGAGGGATACCCGGTCCGTGAGGTCAACCACGCGGCGAACTTCGTCCAGCGAAGTGCTGCCTTCGCGCACCCGGCGCAGGCCGTCTTCGGCGATTTCGACGAACCCTTTGGACACCGCGTAGTCGTTCATTTCTTTCAACATTGCGCCGCGCGCCACCAGTTCGTCCAGCCCCCGGTCGAAGCGCAGGATTTCGATGATCGCCAGCCGCCCTTTGTAGCCTTCGCCTTCGCAGGCGGGGCAGCCGGTGGCGCGGTACAGCGTGATGTTTTCTTGCGCGCCCGCTCCCAGCATGGCTCTTTCGGTGTCTCCCGGGCTGTAGGTTGTTTTGCATTGCGGGCACAACCTGCGCACCAGCCGCTGGGCGACGATGCCGATAATGTTGCCGGACAGGATTTCGGCATGCACCCCCAAGTCAACCAGACGCGGAATCGAGCGGATGGCGGAATTGGTGTGCAGGGTGGAGAACACCTGGTGGCCGGTCATGGCGGAACGCACCGCCATTTCGGCGGTATCTTTGTCGCGGATTTCGCCCACGAAAATGATGTCCGGGTCTTGCCGCATCAGCGAGCGGATGCCTTCGGCAAAATCCAGTTTCACCGCTTCGGCCACCGAAGTTTGACGGATCATCGGCAGCGGATATTCGACCGGATCTTCCAGGGTCATGATGTTCACGCCCATGTTGTTCAGGTGGTTCAGCACCGAATACAGCGTGGTGGTTTTGCCAGAGCCAGTGGGGCCGGTGACCAGCAATATTCCTTCCGGCCTTTCCAGCATGAGCTTGAGCAGATTCAATTGGAGCTCGGTCAGTCCCAATCCGTCCAGCGCCACCACGCCGCGTTTGCGGTCCAACACACGCAGCACGAAATTTTCGCCGTGAATGGTAGGTTGGGCGGCGGCGCGGAAGTCGATCTGGCGGCCAAACAGGGAAAGCGAAATACGCCCGTCCTGCGGCGCGCGCGTTTCGGCGATGTTCATGCCGGACAGGACTTTCAGGCGTACCAGCATGGCCGTCCAGTTCGGTTTGTCCAGCGAGCGTATCTCGCGCAACACGCCGTCGATGCGGTAGCGTATGCGCAAAAACTGTTCTTCCGGCTCGAAGTGAATGTCCGAAGCGCCGTGGCTCACCGCATCGGCAAACAGCGCATCCATCAAACGCACGATGGGGTGGCTGTAGGCCACGCCCGCTTGCGACAGCGCGAGCAGGTCGAGTTGTCCGCTTTCCAGTTCGACCAGAATGCCGTTGATGGAAAGATCGCGGTCGTAGAAGCGGTCTATGGTGGCCAGCACTTCCGCGCTGGACGCGATGCGCCACAGCGGTTTGATTCGCTTGCTCAAGTTCTGGCTGGCGCGCACCAGCAGCGAAGCGACGGTATCGCGCGCCACGATGTCATCAGGGTTGGCGGCGGCGACGATCAGTTCGCCGCGTTCGCTGTCGTAGCTCACCGGGAACAGCGCGTGTTTGAAAGCGATATGTTTGGGGATCAGCGCCAGCGCGGAGGTGTCGGCGATGACCGAGGACAGGTTGATCGATTCGTGTCCCACCGACTCGGACACCGCATCCAGCATGGCTTCTTCGGTGATGAAGCCGAGATCGAGCAACACTTCGCCCAGCGCTTTGCCGGTTAATTTCTGCTGCTGTAAGCCGATGTGTAGTTGGTCGGTGTTGATATAGCCGCGCGTGATGAGAATATCACCGACACGTTTGGGCTGTGTTTCCGCGATGCCTGCGCTCATTGTGCCACCCGCTCGGCCGGGGCGGCATCGTTCAGTTCCAGCATGCGCTGTTGAATGGCCGTGAGGTTAATCGTGTTGTCCCCCGGCTTGGCGAGTCGGGCGGCTTTCTCGTAGTAAGCCAGGGCGGACACGGGCTTGCGCAAATGATCCAGCGCCACGGCCAGATTGAATGCGTAAAGCGCATCGTCCGGCTTCAAAGTATGGGCGCGGAAGAACGATTGTTGCGCTTCGCCCCAGCGTTTCTGGCGCGCCAGAATATTGCCCAAAGCGTAATGCGGCTCGGGTGCTGAGGGTTTGATTTCCAGCAATTGTTTCAAGCGGCTTTCGGCGGCCACCGGGTCTGCCTGTTCCGACAGCACGAACAGGGAAGTCGCCGCCATGACGTTGTTCGGGTCTTCGCTCAAGACTTGCCGGTAATAGTCCAGCGCGCGTTCGGTTTGTTTCTGGCGCTGGGCGATGACCGCCATCCCCAACAGCGCATCTTTTTCATGCGGGCGCAGGGCGAGCGCGCCAAGATATTTGGACTCGGCCTCGGCCAGTCGTCCCTCGGCGAGCGCGGCATATCCTTCCTTGAGTAGATCGGCGCTGGCCATCATTTTGACTTGGGGCGGACGTTTGGCGGCGGGAGCGGCAGATGTTTTTTGGGCGGGGCGGGCGGCTGGTTTTTTGGCGGCCATACGGATGGCAGGTGTTTTTTTGGTAGCAGGCGCAGTCGGCGCTTTTTCGGCAACCTGAACCGGCGGCGGTGTTACGGTAGCGGGTCGGGCTTGAGCGGGCGCTTCGCGGCGTTTGGTATTTTTTGAATTACGGAACTCGCTGCCTTTTATGTTGATAGTCAGCGGCTGATAGATAGTCGGGGCAACTTCTTCTTGGACCGGTTCGGCTTGCGCGACGGTGGAAGTTTTGGCTGCCGCAACAGGCGGTAACGGGTTGAGCGCGGATTGCAGGTAATACCATCCGCCCAGCCCGCCCGCGAGCAGTGCAAACAAGATGCCGATCAGCAGCGGCGGGAGACGGCGTTGCGGTTGTGCGGTGGCGGACATGATGGAGCGCGCTGCCGCGACTCCGCCCGGATTGGCTCGTTTGGTGATGGGGCGTTCGGGCGCAGCGGGCGGACGGCTGGCGGGTGTCGCTTTGGGCAGCTCGCCCGGAGGCGCGGCGTTCCCGTTATGTTGAGCTTGTTTCAGTGCATCGAACAGTAAACTCACGGCGCGGCCTTTTCCCGATTGATTTGTTGCTGTTGCCACTCCGCTTGGGAGGCGGAGTTTTTGTACAGGCGCAACATGTCATGCTGGTTTTCTTGGTTCAGGATGATGGGGCGCAAGAAAATGACCAGCTCCGATTTGGTGTTTTTGTCGTTGCGCGATTTGAACGCGTTGCCGATCGCAAAAACGCTGCCCAGCCCCGGTATCTGGTTGGTCTCGCCCGCGCGCGAGTCCTGCATCAGTCCGCCCAGAATGGCGATCTCGCCGTTGCGTATGCGCAGGATGGATTCCATTTCGCGGGTTTGAATTTGCGGAATGAGATTGGTCAGGTTGTTTTGCGCCAAAACGGGATTCGGATCGTTGGCATAGCCGATGATGCGGGTGATGGTCGGCCGCAGATTGAGCGTGACATCGTCGTTGCCGCCGATCTGCGGCGTGACATACATCAGGAAGCCGACCGGCACGGTGTAAACCCGGGTCGAGTAAGTGGAAGGGGTCGCGGCAGCGGTGGCGGTGGCCGCCGTTCCGGGGGTGACTTCGACCGTGAAATACACCGCCTCATCTACTACTTTCAGCAAGCTGGTTTGGTTATTGAGCACCGACAATTTCGGGCTGGACAGCACGTGCAGTTTGCCGAACGATTCCAGCATTTTGATGGTGGCAGTCAGCCCGCCGAACGCGCCCGAGACGTAACTCAGCGTTCCCATGACACCGGTCAATGCGCCCGCAGGCGTGGTCTGGGACAGGGTGAGCTTGTTCGAGCTGGAGATCGCCGTCCAGTCGATACCTTGCTGGTATTGGTCGGACAGCGAAACCTCGACCACGGTGGCTTCGATCAACACTTGGCGGTGGGCGCTGGCGGTGACCTTGTCGATAAAGTCGCGCACGCTGGCGTGCTGGCGCGAGGTGGCGCGCACGCTGATGATGCCGGATTCGGGGTTGGCGATGACCGAGGCGGCTTCGCGGTAAGTGACTTTGCGCGTCGAGGTGGATGTCTGTCCCGACAATTGTGCGGGCAGGTTCGCCAACGTTTTGGTGATTGTTCCCGAAGCGGCAGGTTGAGCGGCAGCGTTGTTCTGTTCTGCGGATGTTCCCGTGGAATCTTCGGATAAAGTCTTGTCGGTTTCGCGCAACAAGTCTTTGATGTTTTCCACCAGCGTTTTCCAGAACTGGTTGTTGGATTCATTCAGGATGCTCGAACCGGAGGCGTTGCTGCCGCCGCCCGAGCTAGAGGTTTGACCGCTGCCGATGGTGGCGACGCTGGTGGCGATGCTGATGTTGTTTTTCGCATCGCGCGAAATATTGGGATAGTCGATCTGATAATTTTTCAGATAGGGCATGTCGGGCATGATTGTCAGATTGCGCCCGTTCAGTTCGTAGCGCATATCGACCTGGCGACCGATGGCATCGAGGATTTCGGTGAGCGTCTGGTCGATCAGGTTCATCGTTACCGTGCCGGAAATGTCGGGGTGTATCTCGATGTTGAGCTTGGCATCGCGCGCCAGGGCGAACAAGATTTCCTGTGCGGAAATGCGGTTGACTACGATGCTATAACGTTCCGCCGATTTGGTTTTTACCGGCGGCGGCGGCAGCGGGGTGTTGTCGGCGAGCGGCGGAATGTTGGACGGCGTGGCGGTGTCGGGTGTTGAAATGTGTTGCGGGGAGGGCGGGGTGGCTTCGGGCGAGGTGGCACAGGCGGCCATGCCGAAGCTCAGCGTGGCGATAAAGAGCCGCGTCAACACCCGGGCTAAACAGT
Source organism: Sideroxydans sp. (assembly GCA_020053195.1). Taxonomy (GTDB): domain Bacteria; phylum Pseudomonadota; class Gammaproteobacteria; order Burkholderiales; family Gallionellaceae; genus Sideroxyarcus. The sequence goes on along the minus strand of JAGVNQ010000295.1, from coordinate 15,219 downwards.
CTGCACTAATGTATCCACGGCGCATCAATAATATCCTTCCAGGTGCGGATGATCGGTTGGGCTTGGCGATAGTCATCCGGTAATTGGGCAATGGCGCGGTTTGCAGCGTCAAATGTCGCAAAACTTCCCAAGTATATTACATACCTAGATTGCTGATAATCGGATTGTTTTCCGATAGGTGAGCGCCGCACGAAAACCCGGCCCTGCGTTAACGCCTGATCGGAAGCCGACAGGAAATTCGCCGCCGCACCGGCTGATTCGATGGTGGCGAGCTGGATGGCATAGCCGCCGGAGGTGGCTTGCTCTTGCGCATAGCTGTAATCCTGCGCGAGGTGTTCCGCAAAGCTGGCGGGGAATGCGGCCTCGTTCGCGGCAACGCGTTTCGCGACGGGCGCAGCGGTTACGGCAGCTGCTTGCACCGGTTGCGGCGAACTGGCTCGCACGGGCGCATCGGCGTAATCCGGCAGGGCGCTGGCGATTTGCCGATTGGGGCTGGAGGTTCGTTTGCGCGTTTGGGGCGGCGCGTCCGTTGCGGCTAACGTAGATTCCTGCGAAGCCGCCTCGCTGTCGGAAATGGTGCGGCTGCCGGTGAACCAGACGGTGAAGGTGACGGTTGCCGCGATGCTCACCAGCCACAAGGCCAATACCCCACTGTTAATGCCCAGCGCAAAATTGCGCGCGGTAAAATTTTTGCCGACATCGCGTATGGCCAAACGCACATGTTTGGCTTTGACCAGATGGCTTTGGTCGGCATAGGCGGCGAGCAGTGATTTGTCGGCAATCAGGTTGATGCGGCGCGCACGACCGCTCGCGTCGGCGAGCAGAAAGCGTTCGGCAAACCAGCTGAACATGCGCCCGCCGCGCCAGCCGGCCACGCGCAAGCGGTGATCGAGGTAGGCGCGCGCATCGTCATGCGACAGGTTGCGCAACGTCAGCCGGTAAACCACGCGGTCGTTCACCTGGCGCAACTGCGGGGCTTCGAGCAGGGTGTTCAGTTCCGGCTGGCCGAACAGGAGGATTTGCACCAGCTTGTGGTTGTCGGTTTCCAGATTGGACAAGCGGCGGATTTCTTCCAGCGAATCGGGCGGCATGGTGTGCGCCTCGTCCACCAGCACCACGACACGGCGGCCTTGGGTGTGTCTGCGGATGAGTTCCTGTTGCAGGGTTTCCAAGCGACCGCCTTTGGTTGAAGCGGTGTCGGGCAGTCCCAGATCGCGCGCGATTACGTCGATGATTTCGTCGCGGGAAAAAGCCGGGTTGGGTAGATATACCGTGTCCACGTAATCGGGCAGGCGCGCCAGCAGCATGCGGCTCATCAGTGTTTTGCCGCTGCCCACTTCGCCGATGACGATGACGATACCTTCGGCATTCAGCGTTGCGTGCAATAAGCCGGACATGAATAGCCCGCGATCTTTCCCTTCAAAGAAAAATCCCGGATCCGGCGTGATGGAGAAAGGCGGGGAGATAAGGCCGAAATGATCTAGGTAGAGCGAATTCAAGGCAGTTATCCTGTGGCTATCAGCTGGCGCATTGTCGGCTATCCAACAGTGATTGTCACCACTTAATGCTAGGGGAGGATATGCCAAGCGTGCTGCAAGCTCGCCATGCAGTGATGTTAGAATGCGGCCTTCATTTAGTTAGCCAAAGGTTATTTGTGCCCACACAATCGCTGGTTGAAATACGCGATGTCAATTTCTCGTATGACCAACGTCCCATTTTGAACGGGATCAACATGTCCTTCGGCAAGGGCAAGCTGGTCGCGGTGATGGGCGGCAGCGGCTGCGGCAAAACGACGTTGCTGCGCCTGATCGGTGGTGCGCTCAAACCGACCAAGGGTGAAGTCAGGATAGAAGGGCAAGTGATTCACGAGTTGGATATGGACGGCTTGTACGCGATGCGCCGCAAGATGGGCATGCTGTTCCAATTCGGCGCGCTGTTTACCGATATGTCGGTGTTTGACAACGTGGCGTTCCAGATGCGCGAGCATACCGACCTGCCGGAAGAGCTCATCCGCGATCTGGTGATGATGAAGTTGCATGCGGTGGGGTTGCGCGGTACCCATCACCTGATGCCCGCCGAGTTGTCCGGCGGTATGGCGCGGCGCGTGGCGCTGGCGCGCACGGTGGCGCTGGACCCGATGCTGATTTTGTACGACGAGCCGTTTGCGGGTCTTGATCCTATTTCACTTTCCGTGGTGGGGCAGTTGATTCGCAAACTCAATGACGCACTGGGCGCGACCTCGGTGATTGTGACGCACGATGTGCAGGAATCGCTGAAGATTGTGGATTACGTATATTTCATCGCCGAAGGGGTGATTGTGGCGGAAGGAACGCCGGCGGAAATCATCGCCTCCGACAAACCTTTCGTACACCAGTTTGTGCATGGCGAGATGGACGGGCCGATCCCGTTCCACTATCAGGCGGCCAACAGTTACGCGCAGGATTTGGGAGTACACGCCTGATGCCTATTGCAAAAACACTGAGAGCCATCGGGCGGCGTAGCGTCAATTCGGTGTGGCGGTTGGGTTTCGCCACGCGTTTTCTGGTCATGACACTGTTTTATTCTGGCCCCAGCTTTCGCCGTTTCCATTTGACTATCAAGGAAATTTTTTCCAGCGGTGTGATGTCGCTCATCATTATTCTGGTGGCGGGCATGTTCGTCGGCATGGTGCTCGGTTTGCAGGGTTACGAGACGTTGAAGCGTTACGGTTCGGAATCGGCGCTGGGTTCATTGGTGGCGCTGAGCCTGGTGCGCGAACTGGGGCCGGTGCTGGCCGCGCTGCTGTTCGCCAGCCGCGCCGGATCGGCGATGACCGCCGAAATCGGCTTGATGAAAGCCACGGAGCAAATTTCAGCCATGGAGATGATGGCGGTGAACCCCATCGCGCGCGTGGTGGCACCGCGTTTCTGGGCGGGGGTGATTTCCATGCCGTTGCTGGCGGCGCTGTTTTCGGCGATGGGCGTGTTCGGTGGCTACGTGGTCGGCGTGGTGTTGATCGGCGTGGATGAAGGTTCGTTCTGGTCGCAAATGCAAAGCACGGTGGATTTTCAGCAGGATGTGATGAACGGGGTCATCAAAAGTTTTGTGTTCGGCGTGGCGGTCACCACCATCGCGCTGTTCGAGGGCTTCGATGCACCGCCCACGGCGGAAGGCGTGTCGGGCGCAACCACGCGCACCGTGGTGCAGTCGTCGCTGGCGATATTGATGCTGGACTTCATTTTGACTGCGTTCATGTTTCGGGGAGCTTAGGAATGGAAAGAACGACATTGGATTTATGGGTGGGCGCATTTGTGGTGGCGGGTTTCGCCGCGCTGGTGGTGCTGGCGCTGAAAGTGGGGAACCTGAGTACCTACAATGTGTCGGAGACTTACCAGTTGCAGGCGCACTTTTTGAATATCGGCGGCTTGAAGTCGAACGCGTCGGTCAGGAGCGCGGGCGTGTTGGTGGGGCGCGTGACCAGCATTGTGCTGGATACCGAGCGTTATGAGGCCAAGGTCACCATGAGCATAGACAAGCGCTATCAGTTTCCCAAAGATACGTTCGCTAACATACTGACTTCGGGTTTGTTAGGGGAACAATATATCGGCCTGATGGCGGGCGGTGATGAAGTGATGTTGCAGGGTGGCGACGAGTTCAAGAAGACGCAATCAGCCGTGGTGTTGGAGGAGTTGATCGGTAAGTTCCTTTTCAACAAGGTGGACAGCGCGCAGTAACTTAATTATTGGATAAATGTTGTTTATGAAAAAATTTTATTTGTCGGTGGTGGGCGCATTGATGCTGGGGATGTCCGCGCTGGCCGTGGCGGAAATTCCCCCGCCAGACGAGTTGGTGCGGGACACCGTGCATGAAGTGATGTTGATCGTGAATTACGACAAGACCCTTGTTTCCAACCAGGCGCGTTTGTTGCGGTTGGTCGAGGCAAAAATTCTGCCGCATTTCGATTTCGAGCGCATGACCAAGCTGGCGGTGGGGCGCGGCTGGCGCACCGCCAGCGTTGAGCAGAAGCAGGCGCTCATTCTGGAGTTTCGTACCCTGCTGGTGCGCACTTATACCAAAGTGTTCGTGACTTATCCCGATCCAAAAATTGAGATTAAACCGATCAAGCTGGATGATGCCGCCACTGAAATTACCGTGCGCAGTGTGATCCGCATCAGCGGTGGGCAAGTGGTGATCGTGGATTACGAGATGGAAAAAACGGCAACTGGTTGGAAAGCGTTTGATGTGACCGTGGAAGGGGTGAGTCTGGTAACCAGCTACCGTGGTTCGTTCGCCGACCAGATCCAGCAAACCGGCATTGACGGTTTGATTAAGGCGTTGGCCGATAAAAACCTGGCCGCAAGCCATGCGGCTGTCCAGCAAAAGGCGCAATCCAATTGATGCGGCGCGACGGAAATCGTATCGCTGTGTCGGGTCGTTTGATGCTGGACACGGCCAAAAATTCGGCAAGCGAATTGTTCGGCGGTGCGCCGGAATTTGCGGCCGATGAAAAGCTGGTGGTTGATCTGGCCGAAGTCGAAGCGGTGGATTCTTCCGCCGTGAGCGTGTTACTGCAATGGGCGCGCCAGGCGCGGGAGAACGGCGTTCAGCTTACTTATATCAATCTCCCCACCAATCTGTGCAGCCTCGCCAAACTATATGATGTGGCGGACGTGTTGCCCATTTCCTCAACAAACTCATAAAACTCTCATGCAAAAACTAGCAATCCAAGGCGGCAATCCTTTGCGCGGCGAAGTGCGCATCTCCGGCGCAAAAAACGCGGCGCTGCCCATCATGTGCGCCAGCCTGTTGACCGCCGACACCTTACATTTGACCAACCTGCCCGACCTGTTCGATGTGTCCACCATGCGCAAACTGTTGCAGCAGATGGGGGTGACGGCGGAATCGGCGACCAGCGAAATCACGTTTGGCGGCGACAAAATCGACAAATGGGAAGCGCCCTACGACATGGTGAAAACCATGCGCGCGGCCATCCTCGTGTTGGGGCCGCTGGTGGCACGCTTCGGCGATGCCAAAGTGTCTTTGCCCGGCGGCTGCGCCATCGGCTCGCGCCCGGTTGATCTGCACATCAAAGGTCTGCAAGCGATGGGCGCGGAAATCACCATCGAACACGGCTATATCCACGCCAAAGCCAAGCGCCTGCATGGCGCGCGTATTTTCTTCGACATCGTCAGCGTCACCGGCACGGAAAACCTGATGATGGCGGCGGCTCTGGCTGACGGCGTGACCGTGCTGGAAAACGCCGCGCGCGAACCGGAAGTGGTGGACTTGGCTAACTGTCTGCGCGCGATGGGTGCGCAAATCGTCGGCGACGGCACGGATACGGTCACCATCACTGGTGTGGAAAAATTGCACGGCGCGACGCATCGCATCATGCCGGATCGCATCGAGAGCGGCACTTTCCTAGTGGCGGCAGCGGCGACCGGCGGCAGCATCACGTTGCGCGAAACACGCGCTGATATTCTGGAAACCGTGCTGGAAAAACTGACCGAAGCGGGCGCGCAGATCAAGGTTGAAGGCGACACCATCCATCTCGAAATGAGTGGTCGCCCGAAAGCCGTTAACGTGCGCACCTCACCGCATCCGGGCTTTCCCACCGACATGCAGGCACAGTTCATGGCGCTCAATTGCGTCGCGGAGGGCAGTGCGATGGTAGTGGAAACTATTTTTGAAAACCGCTTCATGCACGTGCAAGAACTGCGCCGCTTAGGCGCGTTGATTGACGTTGAAGGCAACACTTCCGTGGTGCGCGGCGTGGATCATCTGGAAGGCGCGACGGTGATGGCCACCGATCTGCGCGCCTCGGCCTGTCTGGTCATCGCCGGGCTGGTGGCGCAAGGCGAAACCGTGATCGACCGCATCTACCATCTGGATAGAGGGTACGAGCACATTGAAGCAAAGCTGTCGCAGCTCGGTGCTAACATTCGCCGCATCAAATAGAATCATTGCGCCCAAATTATTGTCCGATACGGCATGGAGGCTGAATTGAGAATCACCCAAAGTCAACGGGCATCTATCGTGGAGGCGACCCGGGAAATTTTCGGCGAGCAGTCGGTGGTGCGGCTGTTCGGCTCGCGGGCGGATGATTCCAGATTGGGAGGCGATATTGACTTGTTTATCGAGATCCACGGCATAGATTCTTTGCGCGAAGAAAAATCCCGGAAGTTGTCTGCCAGAATTTGCGCAAAACTGGGCGATCTGTTTCCTGTTGATGTGGTTGTCAAAGATGATGCGATCCGGGAAGAGCTGATCCACCGTGAAGGAAGGCGGGGCATCCTGCTATGAACAGCCGCGAGAGATTGGACATGGCGCTCCTGCATTGCGAAAAAATCCGCCATGAACTGCTGTTTTCCTTCGGCTGGATTTCAAGGGAAACGATTGACGAGCAATGGGTGCGCGAGCTCGAAGCGGACGAGATGAAAAAAGAGCGGGTAAGCGCGTTCTGTGCTCGCTTTGGCAAATTGCAAGATTACCTTTCGGACAAAGTGCTCAAATTATGGCTGGATGTGATGGGTGAGCACGTCGGCACTGCACTGGAAAATTTCTCGGTGGCGGAGCAGGCTGGAATTTTGGGGATGCCTTCGGAGCAGATGGTCGAGTTGCGTACGGTCCGCAATCGGCTGACACACGAATATGTCGAGAACGCAAAAACCTTTGCCGCCGATGTGAATGCCATCATCCAGATGACTCCGGTCTTGTTGCTTATGCTGGATAAACTGTCCGAGCATTATCAGCGGGTCGGGAAAAAGGAGTAGGTACGGCTCAAGCTGCCTGGTGTCAGTATTTGCGCAGTTCGGTGCTAACATCCGCCGCCTGAAATAAAATCTCACCACAGAGGCACAGAGAAAGTCAAAAGCAAACACCCATGCCAATATTCTCTTTGTTTGTTTTTCTCTGTGCCTCTGTGTCTCTGTGGTGAATGTTTTTGAATTGAATTTGGACAACATAATGATAACCATCGCCCTATCCAAAGGCCGCATTTTTGAAGAAACCCTGCCGCTGTTGCAAGCGGCGGGCATCACCGCGCTGGAGGACCCAGAGTCTTCGCGCAAACTTATTCTGCCGACCAATCGCGACGACGTGCGCCTCATCATTGTGCGCGCTTCCGACGTACCGACTTACGTGCAATATGGCGCGGCGGATATGGGCGTGGCGGGCAAGGATGTGCTGAATGAACACGGCGGCGAAGGCTTGTACCAGCCGCTGGATTTGAATATCGCCAAATGCAAAATGATGGTCGCGGTGCGTAATGATTTTGATTACGAATCGGCGGTGAAGCAGGGCGCGCGTCTGCGCGTGGCAACCAAATATGTGAAAACCGCGCGCGAACATTTTGCATCCAAAGGCGTTCACGTTGATCTCATCAAACTTTACGGCTCGATGGAACTCGCGCCGCTGGTCGGCCTGTCCGATGCCATTGTCGATCTGGTGAGCAGCGGCGCAACCTTGAAGGCCAACAACCTCGTGGCGGTGGAAGAAGTTGCGCAGATTTCTTCGCGGCTGGTGGTGAATCAAGCCTCGTTGAAACTCAAACGCGCAACCATTCAGCCGATGCTGGATGCTTTTGCCAAAGCAATTAAAAACTAAACCGTCATTCCCGCGCAGAGGGGTAAGCAGGCAAGCCGCGTAGCGGATGCTCGCAAAGCGGGAATCCAGTTATAAATAAAATCACTTGCGCAGCAAGTACAAAACCCAAAAGCATATTGAATAAACCCGCTGGATTCCGGCCTGCGCCGGAATGACGAACTAGATAGGTGACCCATGAACATTACCCGACTCTCAACCCAACAATCCGATTTCGATGCCAAGCTAACCAAGCTGTTGGCCTTTGAAGAAACCGCCGACGAAAAACTGGAAGCGACCGTTGCCGCCATTCTCGCCGACGTAAAAAAACGCGGCGACGAGGCCGTGCTGGAATACACGCGCAAATTCGACCGCCTACCGCTGGCAAATGCCGCCGCGATGGAATTGCCGCAGAACGAATTGAAAGCCGCGTTTGAAGGTCTGCCCGCCGATCAAAAAAACGCATTGGAACAAGCCGCGCAGCGCGTCACTTCTTACCACAAAAAACAAACACAACTTTCCTGGAACTATCTGGATGAAGACGGCACCATGCTCGGCCAGCAAGTCACGCCGTTGGATAGAGTTGGCTTGTATGTGCCCGGCGGCAAAGCGGCTTACCCTTCTTCGGTACTGATGAATGCGCTTCCCGCGAAAGTGGCGGGCGTGGCCGAACTCATCATGGTTGTGCCCACGCCGGATGGCGTGAAAAATCAACTGGTGCTGGCGGCGGCGTATCTGTCCGGCGTGGATCGCGTGTTCACCATTGGCGGCGCGCAAGCTGTGGCGGCGCTGGCTTACGGCACGGCGACCATTCCCAAAGTGGACAAAGTCGTCGGCCCAGGCAACGCCTACGTTGCTTCCGCCAAGCGCCGCGTGTTCGGCATCTGCGGCATCGACATGATCGCCGGACCTTCCGAGATTCTGGTGATCTGCGACGGGCAAACCAATCCCGACTGGGTGGCGATGGACTTGTTCTCGCAAGCCGAACACGACGAACTGGCGCAAGCGATATTGCTGTCGCCGGATGCCGCGTTCATCGAAGCCGTGGCCGCAAGCGCCAACAAACTATTGCAACAAATGCCGCGCAAAGAAATTATCCAGACCGCACTGGAAAATCGCGGCGCGCTGATTCACGTGGCCGATATGGATGAAGCCTGCCGCATCAGCAACCGCATCGCCCCCGAACATCTGGAATTATCCGTGGCCGACCCGCAAGTCTGGCTGCCCAAACTTAAACACGCCGGAGCCATCTTCATGGGGCGCTACACCTCCGAATCGTTGGGTGACTACTGCGCCGGCCCCAACCACGTCCTGCCCACCTCCGGCACCGCGCGCTTCTCCTCGCCGCTGGGCGTTTACGACTTCCAAAAACGTAGCAGCCTGATTCAGGTCTCCGCCCAAGGCGCACAAAAGCTGGGTGCAATCGCCTCGGTATTGGCTTTCGGCGAGGGATTGCAGGCGCATGCGCAGTCGGCGCTATACCGCAAAAACGCTTAAAACCGCCATTTTAAAAATAGCATCGCGTGGAGAAGCGCATGGATAGGTCATCTACGTCATTCACATCGCGTAGATCGCCTATTCATGCGCCTTCCCGAGCAGTGTTTCGTTTAAAACATACAGAAAGTTTACTTTGCAGGGGCGAGCCAAACACGCGAACGGAGATAAAGGGATCATCAAAGATAACAACCATTCCGCTTGCTGAAACTTTGGGTTGCGTCTTTGCGGGTGTTTATATAGAATCGCGCCTCTTTGAAAAACTGGTTGGGGAAATTGTCATGGCACGCGTCTGTCAAGTAACTGGGAAAAAGCCTATGGTGGGCAACAACATCTCCCACGCAAATAATAAAACCAAGCGCCGCTTCTTGCCGAATTTGCAACGTCGCCGCTTGTGGGTTGAGTCTGAAAATCGTTGGGTGGCTTTGCGCCTGACCAATGCCGCGCTGCGCACCATCGACAAGAACGGCATTGATGCCGTGTTGTTCGAAATGCGCGCCCGTGGCGAGAAGGTATAAAGGAGAAATAACATGGCATCCAAAGGCGGACGCGAGAAAATCAAGCTGGAATCCTCCGCAGGTACGGGGCATTTCTACACTACCAACAAAAACAAACGCACCACCCCGCAAAAACTTGAGTTCCTGAAGTTTGATCCGGTAGTACGCAAGCATGTGGCATACAAGGAAACCAAGCTGAAGTAATCCGGCGAAGTTCCGATAAGCAAACGAAAACCCGCGCAGGCGGGTTTTTTGTTGTCTGTTCTGCATGTTGCCGGATTTGATTGTTGCGCCTCCAAATAAAAGCCGCTATATTCCGACCCATGCACTTCTCACACCACATCTCGCAATCGCATTCCACTTTCAGCCTGCTGGCCGCGCTGAAGCTGCGCTCGCGCGCAAACTAAACCCCACCCCAAAGTAGCAAAGCAGGCGGCTCGGTAGGTGTGAGCCGTGGATGAACAATTGCGATGGAGCAAATCATGACCGACAAATTAATCATATTCGACACCACCTTGCGCGACGGCGAACAAAGTCCCGGCGCGTCCATGACCAAAGAAGAGAAATTGCGCATCGCGCGCCAGTTGGAAAAACTGGGCGTGGATGTGATCGAGGCGGGTTTCGCCGCCGCCAGCCCTGGCGATGCCGACGCGATCCACAGCATCGCCAAAGTTGTCGAGCGCTCTACCGTGTGTTCGTTGGCGCGTGCCAGCGAAAAAGATGTGCGCGCGGCGGGCGAGGCGATCAAGCCGGCCAAGCTCGGGCGCATTCACACGTTCATCGCCACTTCGCCTATCCATATGCAGCACAAGTTGCGTATGACCGAGGATCAGGTGGTGGAGCGTGCGGTGCAAGCGGTGAAATGGGCGTTGGAATATACCGACGATGTCGAGTTTTCCGCCGAAGATGCGTTGCGCTCGGAAATGGATTTTCTGGTGCGGATATTTGATGAGGTCATCAAGGCGGGAGCAACGACGCTGAACGTGCCGGATACGGTGGGATATAGCATCCCCGTTTTGTTGGGCGAACATTTCCGCCAGTTGATTGCGCGCGTGCCGAATTCCGACAAGGTGATCTGGTCGGCGCATTGCCACAACGACATGGGCATGGCTTCCGCCAATTCGTTGGCGGCAGTGATGAACGGTGCGCGTCAGGTGGAATGCACCATCAACGGTTTGGGCGAACGCGCGGGCAATGCCGCGCTGGAAGAAATCGTGATGGCGGTGAAGACGCGCCGCGATATTTTCACTTGCGATACGCGCATCGACACCACGCAGATTGTGCCGACTTCCAAGCTGGTTTCCAGCATCACTGGCTATCCGGTGCAGCCGAACAAGGCCATTGTTGGTGCGAACGCGTTCGCGCACGAATCCGGCATTCACCAGGACGGCGTGCTCAAACACCGCGAGACTTACGAGATCATGCGTGCCGAGGATGTGGGCTGGGGTGCGAACAAGATGGTGATGGGCAAACACTCTGGCCGCGCCGCGTTCCGTGCGCGTTTGCAGGAATTGGGTATTGTGCTGGACGGGGAAGAGGCGGTGAATGAGGCGTTCGCACGCTTCAAGGAATTGGCCGACAAAAAACACGAGATATTCGACGAGGACTTGCAAGCACTTGTAAGTGAAGGCGAACTCGCGCATGTGAGCGAACACTTTTCGCTGGTTTCCATGCGCGCGCATTCCGAAACCGGCATTTTGCCCAAGGCGCAGGTGACTTTGAGCGTGGGCGGCACGCAGCAGCAGGCCGAAGCGCAAGGCGGCGGGCCGGTGGATGCCACGTTCAAAGCGATCGAACAAATCGTACACAGCGAGACCGAATTATTGCTATATTCCGTTAATAACATTACCAGCGGTACGGATGCCCAAGGCGAAGTGACGGTGCGTTTGTCCAAAGGTGGCAGGGTGGTTAACGGGCAAGGGGCGGATACGGACATCGTGGTGGCCTCCGCCAAAGCTTACCTGCATGCGCTGAATAAACTGGATACGGGAGCGGAAAGGGCGCATCCGCAAGTGTGATTTTTCGGGGGAGGCCGGGGATGAATCTTGCAGTTGGAACGATTTTACTGAGTGTTGTGCTGATGAGCATGTTGCTGTTTTGTTGTGCTCACGCGGCAGATAACCAGACGGGTAAGTTGCATTTCAAAGCGGCAACAACTCATTCCAATCGGCCTGGGGTTGCCCGGATCGCTCCGCGAATGAGCCAGCGCGCAAGGCCGGAAGATACTGTCAGGCTTACTCCGACTGTTGCGCCGACGGCGGAAGAGACGCGGGAAAAAGTGATGGAAAGCCCGCTTGATTCCCCAGAAAATTCCGTACAGTTCAAGGGCGTGCGCGGCTAGCTTTCGGTGTTTAGGGGGTTTTAACAGGGCATCGTTTTCGATGCCCTTTTTATCGCGTTAAGGTTGCAGCAAGGCCAGTGCTTGCGCGCCGTTGAGCGCGGGAGTCGGGAAGTCGCGGCGCACGGTGCGTCCGTCCAGACGCAAGTCGTAACCGTCGCAGTCGATGCCGATCAAAATCCCTTGAGCCATATCGCGTTTGGTGTTGAACTGGTCGAGCAGGGTTTCCTCTTCCGCTTGCAGCGAATTGGCCGGGACGCGATAACTTTCCGCCTTGATCCAATGGATGTCGCCGAAACCGCCGATGTAACGCAGCGCCAGCGGGGTGATGCGGTAAAACTGGAAATCAGGCATGTCGTAATAAGTCTGCGCTTCGGGAAAATAGCGCAAATAACGTTTGCCGATTTGCTCGCGTTGCGCGGCCAGCGCAGCAGTTCCGACCACGGTGATGCGCCCCTGCGTCTGGATGTGCGAGTCCTCCTGATTGTGTGTGATGAGGCTGACGCGCGGGTCGTGTTGGATGTTTTTGGTGTGTTCCGCCAGCGCGCTAACGAGGATGAGCAGGTTGCCGTCGTGATCCACCATGTAAGGGGTGATCGAACCGAACGGATGGCCGTCAAATTTTTTCGATAGTGTGGAAAGCGCGCCGTAGCGGTGGGCGCGCAACAATTGGCGCGCGGCTCCGGGGTCGCTTTGGGTGTTGGCTTTGTCGGGTATCATGCGGGCATTGTATGCATTTATCAAAACTTATGGCTACCTCTAAAAATCCAAATTTGCGAGCATCCGCTGCGCGGATTGCCTGCTTACCCCACTTCGTCGCAATACTGCGTTACTCACAAAAAATTACTCCTTACATATTCAAATATATGCTGCGTCGCAATTTTTTGCTCGCGCCTTGTCTTGCTTAGAACTTTGAATTATTAGAGGTAGCCATATGAAACTTCCAAATCTGGGTGTATTTGACGCGTTGCGCTTTTTGCGCTTCGTGGCGGTGCGCTTGCAGCAGGATCGCTGCTCCGAGATGGCGGCCAGCCTGACCTTTACCACACTGCTGTCGCTGGTGCCGCTGCTCACCATCATGCTCACCGTGTTTTCGGCATTCCCGGTGTTCACTGATCTTGCGGCGCACCTCAAAGAATTCGTCTTGTCGAATATGTTGCCGGAGACCGGTGGCAAAATGATTACGCGTTACATGGAGCAGTTCGCCGAAAGCGCGTCGCGCCTAACGGCGGTGGGTATCGTGTTTCTGGCCGTGACGGCGATGTGGATGATTCTGACCGTGGACGACGCGTTTCATCGCATTTTCCGCGTGACGCACCAACGCGGCATGTTGCAGCGCGTGCTGGTGTATTGGGCGGTGATTACGCTGGCTCCGCTGCTGGTGGGCGGCAGTCTGTCGCTGACCTCGTGGTTGATCGGATTTTCGGTGGGTTATACCCAGCAACTTCCCGCGTTAGGGATCGGCGTGTTGAAATTTATTCCGGTGATACTGACTTCCGCCGCGTTTACCTTGTTGTTCCGCGTGGTGCCCAACCGCTATGTGCCGATGAACCACGCGATCATAGGCGGCATCATCGCGGCGGTGACATTTGAAACCATGAACCGTGCGTTCGCGTTTTATATCTCGCACTTTCCCACCTACAAGCTGGTGTATGGCGCGTTTGCCAGCGTGCCGATTTTTCTGCTGTGGATATATCTGTCGTGGCTCACCCTGTTGTTCGGCGCGATTATCACCGCCTCCATTTCGCATTGGCGCAGCACGCATGCGCTGAAGCTGGATCAGTCGGCGCAGCTTTATTTTGCGCTGGGCATGCTCAAGCTGATGCAAAAAAGCCTGCACAGCGGCGAGGTGCAGGACTTGCCCGGTCTTTCGCGACAACTTCGCATCGGCTTTGAGGATGCGGAGCGTATTCTCGGGAAATTGGCGGAAGCCAATATCGTGGGCAAACTATCCGGTTTGGGTTGGGGGATGGTGCGCGCGCCGGAGAACATCCGGTTAAACGAATTGACCCGGAAATTTTTGCTGGATGTTGACTCTTTGCCCAGACAATCAGGCGACGAAGATATTCGCGACTGGTTTGCCGGGTTGGAAAAACACTTAACCGAACCGGGCGACTTGACCTTGCGCGATATATGGACAATGTAGTCTGTGCGGTTGCCGCGCAAGCGCTTTTCAGTTTAAATGCGCGGCCAATTATTTTGCTGTTGGAATATCGAGGAGAGATTGAATGAAGTTTTTAGAGTCGTTGTTTGAAGGCACGTTGTGGAATAGCCGCTTTGTGATTTTGACCGCCGTGGTCGGCAGCCTGCTTGCAGGATTTGCCATTTTTTACATGGCCACCGTGGATGTATTCATCCTGTTCCAACACGCCATGCATTACGCCGATTCTTCGATGACCGAAGAAGCGCGCAAAGCGTTGCATGACAGTACCGTGTCGCACATCGTTGAAGTGGTGGACGGTTATTTGCTGGCAACCGTGATGCTGATTTTTTCGCTCGGCCTGTACGAGCTGTTCATCAGCGACATCAATCAGGCGCATGGCAGCAAGGCTTCCAGCAAGATTTTGGTCATCAATAATCTGGATGATTTGAAATCGCGTCTGGCAAAAGTGATCCTGATGATCATGATCGTCACCCTGTTTGAAGAGGCGTTGAATATGCATATTTCCGCGCCCATCGACTTGGTGTATTTCGGAGCCAGTATCGCGTTGATCGCGCTGGCGCTATATCTGACCCACGCCGCCGACGGGAATGCTCATGATGATGGTGGCGGACAGGAACATCCCGCCGACAAAACAAAACCGGGGCATTGATGCGTAAGCTCGCGCGTTGGGTTGTGCTGTGTGCCCTGCTGTTGTGCAGCGCGGTGGCGGTCGCCCGGCCTTTTGTGTTTACAGACATGCAGGGAAAGCAGCAGCGCTTGCAGGATTATCGCGGCAAGTGGGTGTTGGTGAATTTCTGGGCGACCTGGTGTCCGCCCTGTCTGGAGGAAATCCCCGATCTGGTGTCCTTGCACGAAGCGCACAAAAATACCGATCTGGTGGTGATCGGCGTGGCGCTGGATTCAACCGAGAAATCGGTCAAGGAATTCGTTGCCAAGCATCACGTCAGTTATCCGCTGGTGATCGGCGATTACGATATGGCGGAGCAAGTGGGCGAGGTGGAAGTATTGCCCACTTCCTATTTGTACAATCCGCAGGGTGTGCTGGTGAGTTTTCAGCAAGGGCTGCTGACCCGCAGCAGCGTCGAGGCTTACATCAAGAGTAAAAAATAAATCAAAAGCAAAATCGTTTGCCCGCAGATTACGCAGATTCACGCAGATTAAAAACT
>JAGVNQ010000150.1 GCA_020053195.1 Sideroxydans sp. | reverse complement strand
CGCACACTTGAATATTTCATCAGCGCAGTTTTGCTTGCCGCCGTGACATGCAGCGCGCAAGCCGCGCAACAAACCAGCTTGGTCGAACTGGGCCAACAACTTGAAGTGGGCGACGTGGTGTTCATCCGCATCCCGCATGCGCCGTTCACCCAAGTCGCCGACACCACATCGAGCTGGACCAACCATGTTGGTATCGTGAGCGATGTGTCCGGCGCAGAACCGGCAATCGCGGAAAGCCGCGTGCCGCTTTCCGGCGAAACAACTTGGTCGAAATTCGTCGGTCGTTCCGATGCGGGCAGAGTGGCCGTGACGCGCTTGCCCGCCGCGTTAAATGCGCAGCAGCAGCGCAAAATTCAAAGTGCGGTGGCCGCGCGCGACGGCATTTGGTACGACACCGGCTTCGATTTACATTCCAACAAACAATTCTGTTCGCGTTACGTGCGCGAAATTTTGGCCGAGGCGACAGGCGTGGAAATAGGCGAAGTGGAAAACTTCTCCACGCTGTTAAAGCGCAATCCCAAGGCCAACCAGCAATTCTGGCGAGTGTGGTATTTCGGCAATATTCCGTGGCAACGCGAGACGATTACCCCGGCGAGTTTGTTGCAGGATGGCAGAATGCGGATGGTGTTTGATGGGGTGGCATTAAATAAATGACTAAAAAATATTAGTGCCTAACCAGCTCCTTCCCCCTTGCAGGGGGAAGGTTGGGATGGGGGTAGAGTAGTGAAACCATAACGTTTCTACCCCCACCCTAGCCCTCCCCCTGCAAGGGGGAGGGGATGCAGGTCGGGAAGGCGCATCCACAGGCGATATACATCATGCGATGGCTGAAGATGCCCGTATATATTGGCTTGCGACGAAGTAGTGTTTTCAAATTTGCATCAAACATCATCAGGGAGCATCAAAATGAAAAAAATTATCCGCTTCGTTCTGAAAAGTATTTTCCAGATTCTGTTCCGCGTGCGCGTGTCGGGGCTGGATAAACAAATCGACACCGGCAAGCTGCTGGTTATCGCCAATCACGAATCGTTTCTGGACGGATTACTGCTCGGCTTGTTCCTGCCGTTCGATCCGGTGTTTGTGGTTCACACCGGGGTGACGCGCAATTTCTTTTTCCGCTTGGTGTTGAGCCAAGTGGATTATCTCGCGGTTGATCCCACCAGCCCGATGGCGATCAAGCGCATCATCAAACTGGTGGAGTCGGGTCGCCCGGTGGTGATCTTCCCCGAAGGCCGCATCACGGTGACTGGCTCGTTGATGAAAGTGTATGAAGGCCCGGCCTTCGTAGCCGCGCGCACCGGAGCGACGATTTTGCCCGTGCGCCTCGACGGTCCGGCGCGTTCGTATTTCAGCCGCATTTCCGGCAAATCGCCGCGCCGTTTGTTCCCGCGCGTCACCATCTCCGCGCTGGACACCACCGTCATCAACATGCCCGCAGGCGACACCACCAAATTGCGCCGCCGCAAAGCGGGCGAGGCGATGCGCAAGCTGATGCAAAAAATGATTTTCGAATCGCATCCCAAGCAGACGCTGTATTCCGGCCTGCTGGATATTATGGCGATCCACGGGCGCGGACGGCGCGTGGTGGAAGACGTAAAGCAGATCGAATATTCCTACAGCGAGCTGTTGAAGATGACGCTGGCGCTGGGTCGTCTCGTGGCGAAAAATAGCGCGCCGGACGAATGCGTGGGCATCCTGATGCCCAACCTCGCGGCCACCGTGTGTATGCTGATCGGCACCGGCGCGCAAGGCCGCGTGCCCGCCATGCTCAACTACAAAGCGGGCGCAGCCGGCATGCAAGATGCCTGCACCGCCGCCAACATCCGCACCATTTTTTCGTCACGTGCCTTCATCGAACAGGCGAAGTTGGAAGCCGATGTGGCGGGCATTCAAGGCGTGAAGATTTTGTATCTGGAAGACTTGCGTCCGAGCATGAGCGTCGGCGACAAATTGTGGGTGGTGTTCGGCATGCTGTTCCCGCGCATGATGGAAAAAAATAGCAATCCCGAAAGCACCGCCGTGGTGCTGTTCACCTCCGGCTCGGAGGGCAAGCCCAAAGGCGTGGTGCTGTCGCACCGCGCGCTGCTGTCCAACATCGCGCAGATCCGTTCCAT
The DNA here is from genome assembly GCA_020053195.1 of Sideroxydans sp. Taxonomy (GTDB): domain Bacteria; phylum Pseudomonadota; class Gammaproteobacteria; order Burkholderiales; family Gallionellaceae; genus Sideroxyarcus. Next base: position 10,665 of record JAGVNQ010000150.1, on the reverse strand, counting down.
TATCGACTTTTCCTCGGAAGACAAAGTGCTCAACGCACTGCCCATCTTCCATTCCTTCGGCCTCACCGGCGGCGCGCTGCTGCCCATCATGACCGGCATGAACCTGTTCCTCTATCCCACGCCGCTGCATTATCGCGTCATCCCCGAAATCGCCTACGACCGTAGTTGCAGCGTGTTATTTGGAACGAGCACCTTCCTCGCCAACTACGCTAAATTCGCCCACCCCTACGACTTTTATCGCCTGCGTTACGTGGTGGCGGGCGCGGAAAAACTGTCGGTGGCTGTGCGCGATTTGTGGTTCGAAAAATTCGGCATCCGCATTCTCGAAGGTTACGGCGCAACCGAAACCGCGCCGGTATTAGCAGTGAACACGCCGATGGCATTCCGCAGCGGCACGGTCGGTCAATTGTTGCCGTGCATAGAACATCGTCTGATCCCCGTTCCTGGAATTGATAAGGGCGGCATGCTGCATGTGAAAGGCCCGAACGTGATGTCCGGTTACTACCGTTACGACAATCCCGGCGTACTGCAAGCGCCGAGTTCCGAAGCGGGTGAGGGTTGGTATGAAACCGGCGATGTGGTGAGCATCGACGACGACGGCTTCGTATCCATCGTCGGCCGCGTCAAACGCTTCGCAAAAATCGCCGGGGAAATGGTGTCGCTGGAAGTGGTGGAAAAACTCGCAGTCCAAGCCTCACCCGCAGCACAGCACGGCGCAACCACCCAACCCGATGGCGCGCGCGGCGAAGTCATCGTACTGTTCACCACCGATGCCACATTGACACGCGAAGCGTTGTCGGCCTCTGCCAAAACATTGGGCATGCCCGAGATCGCCGTACCGCGAAAAATACAACGCGTGGATGCATTGCCGCTGCTGGGCACGGGTAAGACGGATTACGTGACGCTGAAGAAAATGGCGGAGGGGTTGTGATGAAATCTATTGCTGACCGAAAATTTTTCAGTCCCCTCTCCCGCAGGCGGGAGAGGGTTAGGGTGAGGGTTGGTGGGTATGCGCTACTTATATTGCAGTGCACAGACCCTCATCCCCAACCCTTCTCCCGCCTGCGGGAGAAGGGAGTAAAACGGAGCGGCGTATCCTGCTGAACTTCTTGGCTAATCAGGAAGGTTATTAAGTTTTACTGGAGAATATTTCAAATGAATAACCCTCGCACCTCCCACGACATGCCCCTGCTCTCCCTCGGCATGCTATCCGTCCTCATCGCGCAATTCCTGTCCGCGCTGGCCGACAACGCCATCCTCATCGCGGCCATCGCCATCGTGAAATCGCAGGGCTTGCCCAATCTGATTCCGATGCTGCAAGAATCTTTCGTTGTGCCCTTCATCCTGCTCGCGCCCTTTGTCGGCCAACTCGCCGACGGCTTCCCCAAAGGCCGCGTAATGCTGGTGGCGAATCTGGTCAAACTCACGGGCGCATTTGCCATGGTGTATGGCATCAACCCGCTCACCTCCTACGCCATCATCGGCATCGGCGCGGCGATGTATTCCCCCGCCAAATACGGCATCCTCGCGCAGATGTTCGGCCCGGAAAAACTGGTGCGCGCCAACGGCATGATGGAAGGCTCGACCATCGTCGCCATCTTGCTCGGCGTGATACTCGGCGGCTGGCTGGCTGACCACTCGCTACACGCGGCCTTCGTCGGCGTGGTGTCCGCCTACACCCTCGCCGCCTTCGCCAACCTGTTCATCCCCGCACTGCCCGCCGAAAAACCCGGCTCCAGTTTCCACCCGTGGCTGCTGCTGAAAAAATTCAAAACCGCGCTCGCCACCCTGTTCGGCAACCCCGACGCGCGCTTCAGCCTGCTCGGCACCAGCGTGTTCTGGGGCAGCGGCACCACCCTGCGCCTGATGCTGTTCGCCTGGGTTCCCGCCGCACTCTTAATCACCGACAACCAAACCCCCGCCAACCTGATGGGCGCAGTCTCCATCGGCATCGTTCTGGGCGCAGTCGGCGCAGGCTTGTGGATTTCATTAGCCAACGTCAACCGCGCACTCATCGGCGGCCTGCTGCTGGGCGCAGTCATCCTCACCCTGGCCTTCGTCCACAACCTCGGCATCGCCTACGCCGTCATGATCGCCATCGGCATCTGCGGCGGCAGCTTCGTCGTCCCGCTCAACGCATTGCTGCAAGAGAAGGGACACCAAACCATAGGCGCAGGCAACGCACTCGCCGTGCAAAACTTCGCCGAGAATATTGCGATGCTGGTGTTTGTTGGCGGCTACAGTTTGGCGACGGAAGCGGGGGTTTCTATTACGTTGACGATTGTTGGGTTTGGGGTGGTGTTGCTGGGGGTGATTGGGGGGCTGGCTGGGGTTAGGTTGCGGCGCGGTTAATGGTTGTTGAACATTTCAATTGCAGAAAAATCGAGGGGTGAACGAGATGAGTGAAGACAAAAATATTCAGAGCAAGTTAGAGCAGAACATATCGGCTGCGCTGATAAAGAAGTCTTGTTTGCGTTGGCTGATCGGAATAGGTTTGTGGCTTGTCTCGGTTGCAGTTTTTGCGCAGTTCTTTGGCGAGTTTGAAGATCCGCTGCTCATCAAACCAGCAGGGTCGGTTTCTCTTGAATACCCAAATGAGTGGGATATAAATACTCAAATTGCTTTGAGCAACGATGGAAGCCGTTTGGTTGATGCCTCTCTCAATGCTCGCTATATACGGGTCTGGGATTGGAAAAACAAGAACGTCATTCAACGATTGTTGCTAAATGAAAAAGCACCGGCATTTAATGACAGAAAAGATCGCCCAGAAAGAGTGCTTCAGTCCTCGCTTGGACAAGAACTTGCGATCAGCCCTAACGGGCAGTTGATGGCGGCGTGCGCCCATACGGGCGGTCAAACAATATCCAGAATATGGAGTCTGGATAACGGCGAAATAGTCGCTGATATACCAAACTATCAGCATCATGTTCCAGGCTTGAATCAGGAAATGGTTTTTGGGATGGGATGTAACTCCATCAGCTTCAGCAAGAACGGGAAATACATGGCTATGCTGGTTGGCCTAGGCTCGCAATCTGCCAATGAGGCGGACTTTAAGAATGCCGTCGAGCACGTAAACAATTTCAATTATAAAACCGGAAAAAACAAAAACGGAACGAACTATGAAGAATTAGAGACGCAAAAATTTAACCCCGCCAATATCTCTGGAATCGCCGTATTCGAAACACAACATTGGAAGTTGGAACGGTTTTTCTATCGATTTACACCAAAACAAACGTTCAACAGTCGCCCTTTGTTTGATGCCGACAGCAAAACGGTTTCCGCCGTGGTTTTCGATCAAGCACCACGGAACCCCAACTGGCACAGACTTGTACACGAATGGGCAGGCAATCGCATTGTGCGCTGGGACATAGCCACTGGTGAGCAACTGGATGAAAAAATTATGCCGCAGCTTGCCGAGTCGCCCTCGGTGGGTGTTTGGTGGACTCCGCTTTCAAATGGCCGCGAGGTTTGGTGGCAAAACGGTTATCAGCAACGAATGCTGGACGGCTTTTCTGCCGAGTCGTTGGATCAGTCGGAAGCTGATGTCGCGCAATGCAAAATAGCTCCTGCGACCGAACCAACTTTTGCCTCAGAGGTAAAGAGTAATTGCGGTTACAACTGGGTGCTAACTGTTATGAATCTGGATAGTGGGAAGCTTAAGTACCTCGCCCCTTTCAAGAAAAATGCGCGGGCGACTACAGACAAACTGCGAGAACGATATTACTCGGCCAACTTTTCACCGGATGGGGCACATATCGTCCTGTTCACCGTGCTACATAGTTCTAATAATCGTATAAGCGCAACAAGTAGTGTTGAGATATTGGACAGCTCAACATTACAGATGGAAGGACATTATTCAGATGACATCTGGATTGATATGGAACCTGTCTTTAGTTCGGAGAATTCAAGATATATCGCGTTTCCAATGCGTAAATCGCGAGGTACGGATAAATCGGCACTGATTTTTGAATTGCCAAAGAAAAAATAGAAATAGTGAGCCGCGTGGGCACAAAAACGCGCCCACCCCGCGATGAATATTTTGAGGTGACCCCATGAGCAATATAAAACTCTTTCAGAACCAAGAAATCCGCAGCCAGTGGGATGCGGAGCAGGAACAGTGGCTGTTTAGCGTGATCGACATCATTCAGGCTTTGACGGGTAACGAGCGACCCAGAAAGTATTGGAGCGATCTGAAAAGGAAGCTGATTCAGGAAGGTAGCGAAGTGTCCGAAAAAATCGGACAGTTGAAAATGTTGGCTCCCGATGGCAAAAATCGCCTCACCGATGTCGCCAGCACCGAAGCCTTGCTGCGCCTGATCCAGTCCATCCCCTCGCCGCGCGCCGAGCCGTTCAAGTTGTGGTTGGCGCAGGTGGGTTATGAGCGGCTGGAGGAGAACGATGACCCGGAGTTGTCCATTGATCGCGCGCTGGAGGCGTATCTCGCCAAGGGATATTCCAAAGAGTGGATCAACCAGCGCCTGAAAAGTATCGAGGTGCGCAAGGAGTTGACGGACGAATGGGAGCAGCGCGGGGTGAGCCGTGGGCAGGAGTTCGCCATGCTCACCGACGAAATCACCCGCGCGTGGAGCGGCCTTTCCACCAAGGGATACAAGCAGCACAAGGGGCTGCAAAAAGAAAACCTGCGCGACAACATGAGCAACCTCGAACTGGTGTTGAACATGCTGGCGGAAGCGACCACCACGGAAATCTCGAAAGAAAAATTGCCGCAATCGCTGGATGAAAACCGCGTGGTGGCGCGGCAAGGTGGCGAAGTAGCGGGCAACGCGCGCAAGGAGATCGAGGCCAAGACGGGGAAGAAAGTCATCTCCGACAAAAATGCCGAACAGTTGGGGCGCACGAAAAAGTTGGAGTCGCCGAAAAAATGAAAGCCCAGTATCGTGGGAAGGCGCGCCAATAGGCGTTCTACGCAATTAACTACGTGAAGATGCCCGCCAATAGGGCATCTACAAGGCACGCCGTTTTCGATTTATAAAGGAGCAATGCGATGACACCGTTTTTGTTTGTGTTGATTTTGCTGGCTGTGTTTGTGGCGCTGGTCGCTATCGAGAGTTCGGGCAGCGAGGCGCAAGTCCGGCTGGATCCGGCGGGGTTGTTGCGCTGGCTGGTGTCGGGCAATTGGCCGGCGAAGGTGGGCGCGGGGTTGGTGATTATCGGGGTGGGGGCATTGTTGCGTTATGCCTTTGCCAATATTGATGTGCCGCCGGAGATGAAGTTGTCGGGCGGGGCGTTGCTGGCGGCGGCGTTGGGGTTTGTCTCGGCGCTGTTGAAGCGGCAGCCTGCGCGCAGGGCGATTCATCTGGCGCTGGCGGGGGCAGCGTTTGGCGTGGCGTACATGACGGCTTACAGCGCTTACGGTTTTTTCAATTTCATCAGCGGCGTGAACGCGCTGGCGCTGCTGGCTTTGGTGGCGGTGGCGACCGGCGTGTTCGCGGTGTCCAGCGGCGCGATGTCGGTGGCGGTGCTGGCGATGGTGGGCGCATATCTCGCGCCGCGTTTTGCTATCGGCCAACCCGATGTGCTGTCGGTTTACGGTTACTACCTCGCCGCCAGTGTGCTGACATTGCTGATGGTCACCGCGCGCGGCTGGCGACCGCTGATCCACTTGAGTTTTTTGTTCACGCTGGCGGGCGCATTATTTTTCGGCTGGAGCGGACGCTTTTACGAGCCGCAATATTACGCGCTGATGCAGCCGCTGCTGCTGGCCTTGAGCGCGGTGCATCTGGCTATGCCGCTGCTGGAACGCACTTATGCCCAGCGCGACCGATTGAAACATTTCGATGCCGCGTATTTCATTTTGCTGCCGCTGGTGGCGGCAGCGCTCACGCTGAAAATTGCGCCCGATCTGCGCAGCGAAGGCGCGTTTGGCCTACTGGCGCTGGCGATAATCTGGGCTGTGGCCGCAGGCGTTTTGTTCGCGCAAAAACGCGCGGAAGCGGCGCGGCACGGGCTGGTCGCGAGCTTGCTGGCGTTGGCTGCTGTGTTTTGTTACGTGCAAGATATGCCGTGGTTGCTGGCCGGGTTGGGCGTGTCGGTGGCGGTGCTGGCCGTCGCGCCGCGCATGGGCTGGCCGCGCGACGTGGAAGAGTTGGGCTGCGGCGCAGCCATTCTGTTCGGCGTGTTGCATATTATTTATTCCATCATGCAAACCGCTACACAGCCGCCGTTTTTGAACGAGCTGTTCGCGCAACGGTTGATCGCCGCCAGCTTGATGATGTCCGGCGCGTGGCTGGCGCAACGCCGCAAAATCGCTTTCCATAAAATGTTGGAGCTGGCCGGATTGGGCTGGTTTTTGCTGGCCGTCGTCGCCGAAGTGTTGCGCCTGAACATCGAATTTTTGCCGCAACTGGTTTACGGTTTGCTGCTGGGCGTGATGGTGTTGAATATTGTGTTCGGTGGAAAAGTTTCTGCGCCACCGGCTCTGGGCGGTCTGCTGATTTTCGCCATGATCTGTCTCGGCGGTTGGGCGGCGCGTGATGCGTCGCAAATGGTTGCTATCGTTTATCTGATTTTGACTCCCGTTGTTTTGTTGGGCATGGCGTGGACGGGGCGCGATGCGGTCAGGCAAGAGGGCAGCGATTTCTCGCCGACTATGGCCATCGGTTTGCTGCCGTTCGCGCTGTTGCCGTGGGTGATGACCAGCGGCGAATTCGCCGGGGTCAACACTGTGATGTTTGAAGTCTTTTTCGCCATGGCGGGCATTGCCATCGCCGGATTGTCGGCGCGCTGGTGGCTGGCCGCCAGCCCGCGTTGGAACGAAACCATCCAGCCGCTGCACGTGTATTCCACCGCGCTGGTGTTGCTGTTCGTCACGCTGCTGCACATCGAGCGCGGCCTCTGGCCGGTGGCGTTCGAGGTGCTGGCGCTGGTTTACCTGATCGTTTATGCCAACCGCAAAAGCCGCGAACCCGCAGGCGTGGCATTCGGCATCGGCGCGATGACGGTGATGTCGGTCGCGCTGGTAATCCAGGCCATGCTGCTGCGCTGCTGCGGCCCCGCCGACGCGGTGATGAACGCTGCCGACATCAACCAAATGCAACTGCCCGCCGTGGCCTCGCTGATGTGGGTCATCTTCGGTGCCGCGCTCGCGTGGTGGGGCACGCGCTCAAAATCGCGCGCGGTGTGGAGCGCCGGTGCGGTGCTGCTGGTGGTGGCCGCCGTCAAACTGGTGCTGTTCGATTTCGGCACGCTGGGGCAACTCGGCAACATCCTCGCCTTCATCGCGGCGGGCTTGGTTTTCCTCGGCGTGGCATGGTTCGCGCCGCCGCCCGCCAAAGCAGCAGCGCCGGAGAAACACGCCGCTGCGCCGCAAGCGGAAATAGCAACGGAAACCAGCGCACCGCTGCAACCCCCACCCAGCTTCAGCCGCCCGTTGGTCAGCGCAACCGATGATCTGCGTCACGCCAACGGTAAAATCCTGAGCACCCACGCGCGCCAACTGCGCCAACAGCCGCAAACCATCAACGGCCTGTGGCTGCTCCTGTTGATGGCGGGTCTGCTGGTCGCGCTGTTGTACACCGCGTGGCATAAATTTGATCGTATTAACCATCGGGCGGCGAACAGCGCGGTGCAACGAACAGATGTCCAGATTGCGGGCGAGGCGGCGGCATCGGCAGTGGACGCAGCAGTGCCGGACAACGAGGAGAAACCGCCCATGCAAAATGTGTGTGAATTTGTCGGCGCAACATTTCCGGCGGATATGGTGGTGTATGCGGCAGGCGCTTATGCGGGAAAAGAAACCAATTTCCAGATCGACCAAAGCGGGCATCAAGCCACGCGCATGGATGTCACCGTGAACCAGCCGGACAAACCGGTGGCGCTGATTCTAGGCGCATATGAACCGACCATCTGGAATGTCAGTTGGACGGCGGACACCCGTATCGTCGCGGTGTATATCAGCGGCTACCACCGGCAGGCCATCACCGGAATCGACAAATCGGTTCCTGTATTGAACAGCAGCTACGACAACAAGGGCGCGTGCGGTTACCTGTATATGACCGAGGACAACTACGGCAAAATCAACCCGTTATCGCGCCAACTATTTGGCCGAGGCGCGGACACAATTTACCCGGCGAAAAACGGCAAAGTGGCAGTCGGCAACGACCTTTTAGCGGCCACGCCGCTTTTAACTTCTTCCGATCTGCCTGCGGTGGAAGCCTTCTACGATCAGAATGCGCCGCTGGCGGGGACTGCCGGGCTGGAAGAGGCCGTGAGTAAAGGTATCCTGCGTCCGGCAACGCAACAGGATGCGCAAGACTGGGCCGACGCAGAGGCTGCCAGAACACCGCACAAAAATCTGCCGCCGGTGGCTGGACAAACCGGCAACCGGTCCAAGCCGCCGCATGTGTATCGCGGCTATGTGGTGCTCAAACAATTTGTCTATCCCGCCGGGTTGTACGGCGCAAACGCGGCCACTTTTTTCATCGCGCGTGGCGTTCCCAAACCGCAAGGCAACCCGGGACACTCTGCCGTGTATGACTTCAATCGGATGTTGTGTGACGGGGCGTTGTGCGGGGATTCGTAGAAAACGAGTCCCGATGAGTTTTTCAAACGCGGAAAGAAAAGAAAGCGGGCTTGCCCCGCTTTCTTTTTACCTGTTGTTTGGTGATTTTTTACGCCAATCTCATGGAGAAGCGCATGGATAGGCGTTCTACGTCATGCTTCGCGTGAAGAATGGCGTATTTATTGGCTTCCCGCGATGCTGCCTTTTAAAATTTCTCATCCTCGCGCAAATAGCGCCACTGTCCCACCGGCAAATCGCCCAGTCTGATTTTGCCGATACGCACGCGTTTCAGCGCGGTGACTTTTAATCCGACCATTTCGCACATGCGGCGGATTTGGCGTTTTTTTCCTTCGACCAGAATGAAGCGCAGTTGGTCGTCGTTTTGCCAGGCCACTTTGGCGGGTTTGAGTTTTTTGCCGTCCAGCGACAGGCCGTGATTCAACATTGCCAATCCGTTGCCGTCCATCTCGCCTTGTACGCGCACCAGATATTCTTTTTCGACGGGCGAGTCTTCGCCGATGAGTTGTTTGGCGACGCGGCCATCTTGCGTGAGCACCAGCAGTCCGGTGGAGTCGATGTCCAATCTTCCGGCGGGGGCGAGGCCGAGCATTTGGCTGCGGTGGAAGCGTTGCGGCGAGGTGTCCTGTTCCCAGTGCGATTCGTTGCCGATCAGCACGATGGCCGGTTTGTGGCCTTGCTCGGCTTGCCCGGAAACGTAGCCCATCGGCTTGTGCAGCAGGATGGTGACGCGGTTTTGCTGTTTTGCTTGCGCGGCTTTTTCCAGCGTGATTTTTTGCGTGGGCAATATTTTTGTGCCGAGTTCACTCACGGTTTCGCCATCGACCTTGACCCAGCCTTTGGCGATGTAATCGTCCGCTTCGCGGCGCGAGCAGAGTCCTTGTTCGGACATGAGTTTCGAGAGTCTGATTTTTTCCATTTTTAGTAACCTAATAAAATTCAAATTTCGTCATTCCCGCGCAGGCGGGAATCCAGTGGTTTTTTTAATATGCTTTTGGTGTTGTCACTTGCTTTGCAAGTGATGTTTTTTTATTGCTGGATTCCCGCTTTCGCGGGAATGACGGCATTTTTAACCCAACGCCGGAAACAGTCCGCGCAATCCGCCCGCAATAAATTCCACCGCAATCGCGGCGAGCAGCAGCCCCATCAGACGGGTAAAAATGTTGCTGCCGATTTTACCCATGCGCCGCGCGATGCCGGGCGCGATGTAAAAGGTGAGCCACACGATCAAACTCAGCACGACCAGAATCAGCACCATCACGCCGTAATGCCCGCTGCCGCTGCCTTTGTGCGCGTCCAGAATCACAGTGCTGATCGCGCCGGGGCCGGCCAGCAGCGGCGTGGAAAGCGGCACGATAGCCACGTTGGACGTTTCGCCGTCGCCGTCTTCCAATGTGTTCGCTTGCTTGGTGCCGATCAGCATTTTAATCGCCATCAGCAACAACAAAATGCCGCCCGCCGTGCGGAACGAGTGGATGCTGATGCCGAAAAATTCCAGGATCGCCTCGCCCAGCAACAGCGCGGCGAGCAAAATGCCCAGCACCGAAAACGAAGCCAAGCGACCCACGCGCTCGCGTTTTTGCGCGGTCATTTCCGAGGTGAACGCCATGATGATGGGGATGATCGCCAGCGGATCAATGATGGCGAACAGGCTGATAAAAATCTTGGTGTATTCGGTGAAGTCCAGCATGGCTGCGGCGGCTTTCGTAAACGGGCGGCGCGAAGTTACACCGTATAATGCGGCGAATCAAATCACTTCGCCTTATTCGTGAAAAATCATTTCTACCTGATCGCCTTTCTCGCAGGTTTACTTGCCGTGTTTGGCTTCGCGCCGTTCGGTGTTTTCCCGTTGCCGCTTATATCGCTGGCCGTATTGTTCTGGCTGTGGAGCCAAGCCGAACGCCCCGCACAAGCGGCGTGGTTGGGCTTCGTATTCGGCATGGGTTTGTTCTGCGCCGGAGTCGGCTGGATCTATGTCGCGTTACACGATTATGGCTACATGCATCCGATTCTTGCGGCGCTGGCCACCGCGCTGTTCGCGGCGGTGAATGCGACGTTGCCTGCGTTGGCGGGGTATGCGCAGGTGAAATGCATTTTTGTAGGTCGGGCTTCAGCCCGACATGTCG
>JAGVNQ010000119.1 GCA_020053195.1 Sideroxydans sp. | reverse complement strand
CTTGCTCGCGAAAAGGCTTCGCGAGCAAGCTCGCTCCTACAAGATTTTCGGCCAAATGAATTTTCTTGGATCTACGAACACTCGCGCGGCAAACCCTCTGTCGCATTCGGCGGAAATCTACATTTCCGCGCAACACATGATTTTATCCGTGTTTCATCCGTGTTCATCCGTGGCTAATAACAGGTTTTCGGCATGATCCTCACCCTCGCCCTCAAAGAATTCCGCAGCCTGTTCGCCGCGCCTTCCACTTGGTGGATGCTGGCGTTGCTGCAATTTATCCTCTCGTGGTTTTTTCTGGCGCGCATCGACGACTATTTGCAAGTGCAGGCGCAACTGGCGCAGATGGGCAACGCGCCGGGCGCGACTATTTCCATCGCGTCGCCCCTGTCCGGCGTGCTGGCGTTGTTGTTGATGATGCTAATCCCGCTGTTCACCATGCGCCTGATCGCGGAAGAGCGCCGCAACGGAACCTGGATATTGCTATCCACCGCGCCAATCTCCGCCACGGCTATCGTGCTCGGCAAATTTTCGGGCTTGCTGGTATTGCTCACGCTCATTATCGCGGCCAACACCTTGATGGCCATAACCTTGGCGCTGGGCACGAATATTGACAATGGACTGGTGTTAAGCAACCTGCTCGGTCTGTGGTTGCTCGCCGCCAGCTACGCCGCGCTCGGCCTGTATTTCTCCGCCCTCACCCGCCAGCCTATCGTCGCCGCGTTCGGCGCGCTCGCGGTTTCCTTCGGCTTGTGGATGCTGGACATGGGCAGCGATAAAGTGCGCGCGCTGTCGCCCAACGCGCATTTCCAGAACCTCAACGTCGGCCTGGTCAGCAGCGCCGATGTGGCGTATTTCGCGCTGTTCATCGCGCTGTTGCTGGGACTCACCATCCGCCTCATCCGCCACGAACGGGGAGGCAAATGATGAACAAGGTTTGGCTGAAAAATATCGTTTTCGTCATCGCGCTGATCGCCGCCTCGGCTGTCTTATACCAACTCGCCGCGCGTTTTCCCGCGCAAGCGGATGTCACGCAAAACGCGCTGAACAGCTTGGATAAAGGCAGCGTGGATGTGCTGAATCAAATGGACGGCGAAATCAAAATCACCGTGTATGTCGTCGAGCAGGAAGCCAAGTTCGGCGACGTGCGCAAACTCATCCGCGAATTTGTGGCGCTGTACCAGCGTTACAAATCCGACATCAGCCTGACGCTGGTTGACCCGGTGAAAGAGCCGGATGCCGTGCGTAATTCCGGCATCAAAGGCAACGGCGAAATGGTGGTGGAATACGGCGGACGGCGCGAACACATCACCACGCTCAACGAGCAAACGCTGACCAGCGCCTTGCTGCGACTGGCGCACAACAAAGATCAAATGCTGATGTATTTGAGCGGCCACGGCGAACGCAAACTGGACGGCACGGCCAACCACGACTTGGGCGAATTCGGCCAACGCCTGCAACAAAACGGTTACCGCATCGCCCCGCTCAACCTCACCATCGCGCAAGACGTGCCGGACAACATCAGCCTCTTGGTCATCACCCAGCCGCAGACCAATTTATTCAAAGGCGAAACCGACAAACTGCTGCGCTTCATCGCGCGCGGCGGCAACGTATTGTGGCTGCTGGATGCCGAACCCTTGCGCGGGCTCGAACCTGTCGCCGAAAAACTCGGCCTCGCCCTGTCGCCCGGCATCGTGATCGACCCCGCCGCGCGTGAAATGAACGCGCCCGCCGACTGGACACTGGGCACAGGCTATGCACCGCACGCCATCACCAGCGATTTCGACCTCATCACCGTGTTCCCCTTCGCGCGCGCGCTGGGCATGGAAGATAACCGCGACTGGCAGCGCCACATTCTGGTGGAAGGGGCGATGAACGGCTGGGTCAGCACCAGCAAAAAACCGCGCTTCGACAAAAACCGCGACATCCCCGGCCCGTTCACGCTGGCACTCGCCCAACAACGCACCGTGACTGAAAAAGAGCAGCGCGTGGTGGTGGTCGGCAGCGGCAGCTTCCTCGCCAACGCCTACTCCGGCAACGGCGGCAACCTCGCGCTGGGCGTGAACATGGTGAACTGGCTGGGCAACGAAGAACGCCTCATTACCCTCGCCCCGCAAAGCGCCAAAGACGGCACACTCACCTACAGCACCAATCAACTCACCGTATTAAGCGTGACACTGCTGGTAGTGATTCCGCTGCTGCTGATTTTTATTGGCGTGGGGTTGTGGTGGCGCAGGAGATAAGTCGTCATTCCGGCGCAGGCCGGAATCCAGATGATTCAATCACTCCCGCGAAGCGGGACAACACCTCGGCTTTGTCTGCTTCGCAGAATGTTTTATTGACTGGATTCCGGCCTGCGCCGGAATGACGGAACACCATGCCCGAACTGCCCGAAGTCGAAACCACACTGCGCGGAATCGCGCCGCACTTGCAAAACCAAACCGTCAGCGAAGTTATCATTCGCAACGCCAGCCTGCGTTGGCCTATCCCCAAGATTCTGCCGCAACTGCTGTGCGGACACACCGTGCGTGGCCTGCAACGCCGCGCCAAATACCTGCTGATTGAATTCGACCACGGCACGCTTTTGCTGCACCTCGGCATGAGCGGCAGCCTGCGCATCTTGCCGCACGGTACACCGCCGGAAAAACACGACCACTTCGATCTCGTTATCAGTAACGGCAAACTTTTGCGCCTGCGCGACCCGCGCCGTTTCGGCGCGGTGTTGTGGCACGAAGGCGATGTGAATGAACATCCGCTGCTGGCGAATCTCGGCCCTGAACCGCTAACACCAAACTCGCTCCTTCCCCCTTGCAGGGGGAAGGCTGGGATGGGGGTAGAAGTGCGGAGGAATAATAAAATTTCTACCCCCACCCTAACCCTCCCCCTGCATGGGGGAGGGAACAAACCAGTATTCGACACAGCCTACCTCTATCAAGCCACCCGCAACCGCAGCGCCGCCATCAAACTCGCGCTGATGGACAACCACCTCGTGGTTGGCGTGGGCAACATCTACGCCAACGAAGCGCTGTTCCGCGCCAGTATCCGCCCGCAACTTCCCGCCCACAAACTGAGCAAAGCACGCTGCGCCAAACTCGTATTAACCATTCATGAAGTGCTGCGCGAAGCCATCGCCAAAGGCGGCAGCAGCCTGCGCGACTTCATCCACAGCGACGGCTCCAGCGGATTTTTTCAGCAGCATTATTTTGTTTACGGCAGAACCGGCGAACCCTGCAAACACTGCGGCGCACCCATCCAACAGATCAAACAGGGACAACGTTCGAGTTTTTATTGCGCGACGTGCCAGAAGTAAAATTGAATATGCAGACTTGATGGGAAGCCAACACCCACAGGGTGCAAGAACCTCTTCGAGGTAAATACGGGCATCTACAACAACCAATGTCATCCTCCACCCAATATCGCGGGCGCTTCGCCCCCTCCCCCACCGGCCCTTTACACTTCGGCTCGCTCGTCGCCGCCGTCGGCAGTTATCTGGACGCGAAATATCATCACGGCATTTGGTTGGTGCGCATGGAAGACCTGGATACACCGCGTTGCGTGCCGGGGGCGGCGGCGGATATTCTGCGCACGCTGGCGGCGTTCGGATTGGTGAGCGATGAGCCTGTGGTTTACCAGAGCCAGCGGACGGCGGCGTATGAAGAAGCGTTGCGCCAGTTGCAAGCCAGTGGCGCGGTGTATACGTGTTGTTGCACGCGCAAGGAGATTGCGGATTCGGCATTGCAGGGGATTGAGGGGTTTGTCTATCCGGGGACTTGCCGTGACAGCATCAAACAACCCTCTCCCCTGCCCCCTCTCCCGCAAGCGGGAGAGGGGAATCAATCAGCACGTGTTCCAGCTTGGCGGGTACGCACCGATCTCTCATTCCGTCATTCCCGCGCAGGCGGGAATCCAGCAATTCAAAATGCATTTTGTTCAACCCCACTGGATTCCCGCCTGCGCGGGAATGACGAAATTCCTAATTCAGATGGAATAACTTCATTTGAAGATGCGCTGCAAGGCCGCATCACCCAGCACCTTGAAACTCAGATCGGCGATTTTGTGGTGAGACGTGCCGATGGGTTGTTCGCTTATCAGTTGGCGGTGGTGGTGGACGATGCGTTCCAGCACATCACGCATGTCGTGCGCGGCGCGGATTTGCTGGCTTCCACGCCGCGCCAGATTTATTTGCAGCACTTGCTCGGCCTGCCCGCGCCGCATTACATGCATTTGCCTGTTGCGGTGAATGAAGCGGGCGAGAAGTTGAGCAAGCAGACGCTGGCCGCGCCGGTGGATGTCTCGCGGCCTGTTGCCACGTTGTTGCGTGTGCTGGAATTTTTGCAGCAACGACCGCCTGCCGCATTGGCGAGTTGCGATGTCAATACGGTGCTGAATTGGGCGGTGCGGAATTGGCAGGCGAAAAATCTCATCGGACTATCTGCCCGCGATACCCGTCAATAGGCGGTTATTGGTTTGCCGAAATTGATGTCGGCGGGGAAATCTCTTCTGCCGGATTCTTCGTGTCGTCGTTGTACGCAATCGGTGATACCGTTTGCGCTTGGCTTTCCTGCACGGCTCGGGGCTGAACCGGTATCGCCGCAGTTTGCCCTGTGTGCGCCGAATTACTCTGCGCACGCGGAGCGGCGGGAAGCGGCTTATTTTCAACCAGCGGGGCTACCGCACTTTCCTGCACTGAATCATTTACGGGAAGGGAAATATCTACGATTTCCGTGCGTTCGGTGGGCTGCGGTGCCAGCCACTCCAGCCAGGCTACTGCGGCCATCAACGTCAGCAGCATCGCCAGCAGCCACGAGGCGCGGCGCGTTTTATCGCGTTGCAGAATGATACGAACTTTGGCTTTGCCGAATAGCGTATGGGTGATTTGCGCTTCGCCGATCTCTGTCCACGCCCGTGCTTTGGCTGCACGTCTTTGATCGGTTTGGCTGTACTCGTGCTTCATTGTTTCTGCTCCCTGAAAATATGAATCTAAGGGTCAAAACATTTTCTGAAGAACGAAGTCTATCCCATTACTCCAGCAAGGGTTACCGCTTTTCCAAGGCAACAACAGAAGCCGGGAGCTGTAAACGCCCGCCAATAGGCGATCTACACGCAACACCCGCTGAAGATGCCCGTATTTACTGGCTTGCGGGCTTACTGCTTGTTTGAATTTCCAAAAAAACCCGCGTTAATCCAGCGACAACTCCAGCTTTTCCGCGATTACCGGCGGTTTTGGTTTTTCTGCCAGCGCGGCTTCCTGCTCTTTCTGCTCCTGTTGCAGCTTGGCGAGTTGTTCGGCTTCGAACTGGCGTTTCTTCTCTTCCTGCGCTTCCAGCTCTTTCTTTCTCTCCTCTTCCAATTCTTCCGGGGATTTATCGACATGCAGCGAGAGGTCGAGGCCAGGCGCGGAGGCGGGTTCGCCGCGTTTGCTCTTGAGCTTGATGTTCAGGCGTAGTTCGTTGGCGGAGTCGGCGTTGCGGATGGCTTCTTCGTAGGAGATGTGGCCGTCGTTATACAAGTCGAACAGCGACCAGTCGAAAGTGCGCATGCCCAACTCGCGCGACTTTTCCATGATGCCTTTGATTTCGTTGAATTCGCCTTTGAAAATCTTGTCGGCGATGGTTGGCGTGTTGAGCAAAATCTCGATGGCGGCTTTGCGCCCTTTGCCGTCCGGCGTGCGGATCAGGCGTTGCGACACCAGCGCGCGCAAATTGGCGGATAGGTCCATCAGCAACTGGTTGCGCCGCTCTTCCGGGAAAAAGTTGATGATGCGGTCAATGGTCTGGTTGGTGCTGTTGGCGTGCAACGTGCCCAGGCACAGGTGGCCGGTTTCGGCGAAGGCGATGGCGTGTTCCATGGTTTCCGCATCGCGGATTTCGCCGATCAAAATTACGTCCGGTGCCTGGCGCAAGGTGTTCTTCAGCGCGTGGTGCCAACTGTGCGTGTCCACCCCCACTTCGCGGTGGGTAATCAGCGATTGTTTGGATTGATGCACGTATTCCACCGGGTCTTCGACGGTAATGATGTGGCCTTTGGAGGTGCGGTTGCGGTGGTCAATCATCGCCGCGAGCGAAGTGGATTTGCCCGAGCCCGTGCCGCCGACCACAAGCACCAGACCGCGCTTGTTCATGATGACTTCCTTGAGCACTTCAGGCAGGCCGAGTTTCTCAAAGTTGGGAATTTCGGCGGCGATGGTGCGGATAACCATGCCGACATTTTGCTGCTGCACAAACACGTTGACGCGGAAGCGCGACACGCCGGGAATGGAGATGGCGAAATTGCATTCCATTTCCTTGTCGAATTCCGCACGCTGCTCGGCGTTCATCAGCGCATACGCCAATTGGCGCGTGATTTTGCCGTTGAGCTTTTGCGAGGTCATCGGCTGCATCTCGCCGTGCGCTTTCATGCTGGGCGGAAAGTCGTTGGAAACGAACAGGTCGGAGCCGCCCGCTTTACTCATGGCGGTGAGCAGTTTGATGATGTAGTCGTAAGCCTGCTGATCTGAAAGTCCTGATGACATCGCAATTCCTCGAAACGGTTAATACTGCAAAAATTTTGGCCGCGCATTTTAGCAGCAAGCTGTATGCGCTTTGCATTTCAAGGATAATGTTCATCTCACTGCAACGAGGAACTGTTATGAAACAGCGCGTATTGATACTGGGGCACGGCAAGATGGGGCATGCCATGGAATGTCTGGTAAGCGGGCGGCATGAGGTACGCATCTGGTGCATGGAACAAGCGGGCGATGCGCCGCTGGAAGACATGGTGGCCTGGGCGCAGGTGATTTTGTTCTGCCTGCCGGTGAACCCGCATTTTGAAATGGTCAGCCGCATCGCGCCTTATCTGGCACAGGGTAGTTTGTGCCTGACCATCGCCAAGGGCTTGGACGAATCGGGACGCACGGCGGCGAAAGTGTTCGATAGCGTGCTCACGAGCGGCCACCATTACGGGGTGATCTACGGCCCGATGATTTCGGAAGAAATCAGAACGGGGCGGCACGCGTTCGCCGATGTGGTGTTGTCCGATTCGGCGGATTTTCAGGTGATATTCGATTTATTCCTCGGCACCAAACTGGTGTGTGAACAGGCTTCGGACTTACACGGCAGAAGCTGGTCGGTGATCCTGAAAAACGTGTACGCCATCATGTTCGGCGTGGCGGACGAATTGAAATTGGGCAACAACATGCGCGGGCATTTGATGGTCACCGCCATCTCGGAATTGTCCGGTATCGTGCAATCGTTCGGCGGCAAGGCGCACACGCCTTACAGTTACGCCGGTCTGGGCGATCTGCTGACCACCGCCACCAGCGAAGATTCGCACCACCACGCGCTGGGACGGCAACTGGTGCGCGGCAAATGGGACAACATTTCCGGCGAGGGCGTGCATACCTTGCAGATGGTGGTGAAGCATAACTTGTTCGATTGGCGCGGCTACCCGCTGTTCACGCTGGCGCACGACATCGTCACTGCACCGCAAACGCTGAATGAGCGGGTGGATGATTACCTGAAGCAGTTGCGCGAGCGGGTGAGCTGCGCGATTTGAGGAATTGCAAAAATCTT
>JAGVNQ010000193.1 GCA_020053195.1 Sideroxydans sp. | reverse complement strand
TTCGACGAAAACGACGTGCGTTCGATGGGGCGCGTGACACGCGGCGTGCGCGGCATGAATCTCAAAAAAGGCGGCAAAGTGATCGCCTTGCTGGTGGCCGAGAACGAGGAACAGTCCGTGCTGACCGCCACCGAAAACGGCTTCGGCAAACGTACGCCGATCACCGAATACACCCGCCACGGACGCGGCACGCAGGGCATGATCGCCATCCAGACTTCCGAGCGTAACGGCAAGGTGGTGGCCGCCACGCTGGTCAGACCCGAAGACGAGATCATGCTGATCGGCACCAGCGGCGTGCTGATCCGCACCCGCGTCAAAGAGATCCGTGAAATGAGCCGTGCCACCCAAGGCGTGACGCTGATGAACATGGACGAGGGCGAAAAACTGGCGGGGTTGAGCCGGATTGCCGAAACAGAAGAAGAGGAAGCCGAGTAAATGACGATTTTTAATTTCGCCGCTGGCCCTGCCGTTCTACCGCATGAGGTGTTGGAGCAGGCGCGCGCCGAGTTGCTGGATTGGCACGGCACGGGCATGTCGGTGATGGAGATGTCGCATCGCGGCAAGGAATTTATGAGCATCGCAGCGCAGACTGAGGCCGATCTGCGCGAGTTGATGAACATCCCGCCAAATTACAAAACGTTGTTCCTGCAAGGTGGCGCAACGCTGCAATTTTCCATGATTCCGCTGAATCTGTTGCGCGGCAAATTGTCCGCTGACTATGTGAATACCGGTATCTGGTCGAAAAAAGCCATAGATGAAGCGAAGAAGTTCTGCAATGTGAACGAGGTCGCCAGCAGCGCCGACCGGAATTTCAGCTATGCGCCTGAATTCAAATCGTGGAAGCTGGACAAGGATGCAGCCTTCGTGCATTACACGCCGAACGAAACGATTGGCGGCGTGGAGTTCGGCTGGGTTCCCGACACGGGCAAGGTGCCGCTGGTGGCGGATATGTCGTCCAACATCCTGTCGCGTCCTTATGATGTGACTCAGTTCGGATTGATCTATGCCGGTGCGCAGAAGAATATCGGTCCGGCGGGTTTGACGCTGGTCATCGTGCGCGACGATCTGGTCGGCCATGCCGACCCGCGCCTGCCGACCATGATGAATTACAAGACCCATGCGGACAACGACTCGATGTACAACACGCCGCCCACTTACGGCATGTACATGGCGGGGTTGGTGTTCCAATGGCTGAAAAAGAACGGCGGCGTGGCGCAGATGGAGCAGGTGAATATCGCCAAGGCCAAGCTGCTGTACGACATGATTGATGCCAGCAACGGCTTCTATCATTGCCCGGTCAACAAGCCCGACCGTTCGCGCATGAATGTGCCGTTCACCACCCGTGATGCGGCGCGCGATGCCGACTTTCTCAAGCAGGCGGAAGCGCGCGGCCTGTTGCAACTCAAAGGTCACAAGCTGGCGGGCGGTATGCGCGCCTCGATCTACAACGCCATGCCGTTGGCGGGCGTGCAGGCGCTGGCCGACTTCATGGGCGAGTTCGCCCGGCGCAAGGGTTGATCTTTCCATGTCACACGACCTGAAAAAATACCGCGAGCAGATCGACCGCATCGACGACGAGTTGTTGCGCCTGATCAACGAGCGCGCCAAGCTGGCACAGCAGATCGGTCATGCCAAAGGCAACGGCGCGGTGCTGCGTCCTGAACGTGAAGCGCAAGTGCTGACTCGTATGGCGCAGGCGAATAGCGGGCCGCTGCCCGAGCAAGCTGTGATCCAGTTGTTCACCGAAGTCATGTCGCAATGCCGCGCGCTGGAAGCGCCGCTGCGCGTGGCTTATCTCGGGCCGCACGGCACGTTCAGCGAAGCGGCAGCTTTCCAGCGTTTCGGTCAGGCGATGCAGGGTTTGCCCGCCGATACCATAGATGGCGTGTTCGGCGCAGTGGAAAGTGGTGCGGCGAATTACGGTCTGGTGCCGGTGGAAAATTCCACCGAAGGCGCAATCGGGCGCACGCTGGATTTGCTGTTGAACAGCAGTCTGAGCATTTGCGGCGAAGTGCTGCTGCAAGTGCATCAATGTGTATTGTCGAACGAAAACGATCTGTCGCTGATCCGCAAAGTGTATTCACACCCGCAATCGTTCGGGCAATGCCAGGGCTGGCTGAACGCGCATCTGCCGCATGCCGAGCGCATCACCGCCAGCAGCAATGCCGATGCGGCGCGGCTGGCGGCGGAAGAATCGTTTTCGGCTGCGGTGGCCGGAGAACAAGCGGCGCAGCATTTCAAACTCAAAGTGCTGGCGCAGAATATCGAGGACGACACGCGTAACACCACGCGCTTTTTGCTGATCGGCAAACAGGATGTGGCTGCATCCGGCAACGACAAAACTTCGCTGGCGATGTCCGCCGTGAACCGTCCCGGCGCAATGCACGACCTGCTTACGCCGTTTGCCAATAACGGCGTGTCGATGACCAAGATGGAGTCGCGCCCTAGTCGTACCGGGCTGTGGGAATACGTGTTTTATGTCGATATCGAAGGTCATCAGTCCGATGCCAAAGTCGCCGCCGCATTGACGCAACTCAAGCAGATCGCGGCTTTCGTCAAGGTGCTGGGTTCTTATCCGGTGGCTGTTTAAATTATTTTTTACTGTAGGAGCGAGCTT
>JAGVNQ010000206.1 GCA_020053195.1 Sideroxydans sp. | reverse complement strand
GAAGCGCATGGATAGGGCATCTACGCGATTCACATGACGTAGATGCCCTATCCATGCGCTTCTTCACGTGGTGGCATGATAAAAAAACGCCGACCTACGTTAATGTCGCCGCGAAATCCCGCTCCCAATTTTCTATCCATTCAGGCAGCGCGGCGGCGGGCATGGGTCTGGCGATGAAGTAGCCTTGGGCAATTTCGCAGCCCCGGTTGCGCACAAAATCCCAATCGGAGCGGTCTTCAACCCCTTCTGCCACCACTTCCATTTCGAGTTGTTTTGCCAAGCTGAGGCTGGCATCGAACATCGCGGCCAATTTTTCGTTATTCCAGGCACCATGCACGAAGCTCTGATCGATTTTTAGTTCATCGAAAGGCAGGTCGCGCAACTGTGCCAGCGATGAATTGCCCGTGCCGAAATCGTCGATGGAAAGTTGAAAACGTTTCAGGCGCAGCCGCGTCAAAATTTCCAGCGGCATGCGCAAATCTTTCATCAACTGCGATTCCGTCACTTCCATCATCACCGATTGCGGCAACACGCCGGTCTTGGTCGCCAGCCCGAAAATCGTATCCGCAAACGCCATCGAAAGCAGATTGTCCATCGACAGGTTGACCGATATTTGTAGTGCCAGCCCGGTTTCCTGCCACAGTTTGGTTTGCTCGAACGCTACAGCCAGCACGGCGCGGGTCAGGTCGTCGATCAAGCCGTGCTGTTCCGCGATGCCGATGAACTGGTCGGGGAATACCAGGCCATCTTGCGGATGCTGCCAACGCACCAGCGTTTCCGCGCCCATCACCCGCCCGCTGGCAGTCAACACCTTGGGCTGATAATAATTGACCAGTTCGCCGTTGTGGATCGCGGCACGCACTTCGTCTGCGCCATACATTTTTTTCTGCGCGCGCGGAGGGTGTTGCGATGGCGCTGTCCATTGCCCGATCAACTCCGCCAAGCCTTGCGTCGAGGCGGGTTTGTGCAGATGCCCAAGCACGGTAATGTTGTGCGCCCGCGCCAGCTTTTCGGCGGCCTGTTGCATACGTTCATCTTCGCCGCTGACCAGAATGAGGCTGCCGTCAAAGTGCCGCTCGACCAGATGGCGCACAAATTCCAGCCCGTCCATTTCCGGCATATTGAGATCCAGCAAAATCAGGTCGGGCGCATCTTGCGGCTGGCCGATCAATTCCAGCGCGGCGTGCCCGCTGGTGAGCGTGGTCACCCGGGTGTATCCCAAATCCGCCAGCATGTGCGCCAGCAGCTTGAGGATAAACGGCTCGTCATCGAGCGCCAGAATTTTGAGAGTGAAATCTTCCACGAATACGCCTTTCAATACGATTCAAGAAAACGCTCGACGTTTGCCAGTTCCCGCTCGAACTCGGGCATCAGCCGCGCGAGGGTTTCAGTCTCGCCCGCTTTGCCCGATTTTTCCAGCCCTGCACACAGCTCAGCCAGCGCCAACGCACCCACCGCGCGCGCGGAAGACTTGAGCTTATGCGCCTGTGCGGCGACCACCGCAACCTGTCCGGTCATATAGGCGGCGCGCAGTTCGGCAGCGATCACTGCTGCGCTGATGCGGAAATCATGCAGGAATTCGCGCAGGGTTGCCTCGTCATCGCCGATCAACGCATTGAGCACATTAACGTCAACCGCTTGCAGGCCGGGCACTTCATTGTAGGAGCGAGCTTGCTCGCGAACAGGATTCGCGAGCACCCGCAAGGGGTACGCCGGTGGGTGCCCCGCTGCTTCGCAGCGACCCTTCCGCAGCAAGCTCGCTCCTACAGGGTGGGTCGGATTGGAAATGTTTGTTGTGCCATTTGCAGCGGGCATCCACTTTTCCAGCATCGCTTTCAAGTTAATCAACTGCACCGGTTTGCTCAAATAATCATCCATGCCGATGGCGAGGCAACGCTCGGCTTCGCCTTTGAGCGCATTGGCGGTGAAGGCGATGATAGGCAAGTGGCGCTGGCCGGTTTCGGCGGCGCGGATGGCGGCGGTCAACTCGTAACCGTCCATCTCCGGCATGTGCAAATCGGTGAGCAACAGGGCGTAATCGCCGCGCTGCCAAAATTCCAGCGCCGCGCGACCGTTGCCGACCACATCCGCAGTCTTGCCCAACAGCATGAGTTGTTGCAGGATGACTTTTTGGTTGATGTCGTTGTCCTCGGCCACCAGAATCAGGCAACCCCTGCGTTGCGCCTCTTCGCGCGACAAGGGCGCGAGGGGCGTTTTAATCTCGCCGGGCGGTTTCCTCCAATCGCTAACTTGCTCCTTGCCTGCCGCCACCGCCACCGCCTTCAGCAGCGCACGGCGGGAGAGCACGTTGCCGTCCACCGACACAATATCGCTCTCCTCAAAACGCGGCTCGCGCCGCTTGCCGCGCCGGATAACCACGAAGTGTGTTTGCTGCTCCGGGTGAGCGTGGGCGATGTCGCGCAACTCGTTCAAGGTCGGGGTCACAGTGGGGGAATCAATCAGCACGATGCACAGGCCGGGCGGACGGGCGGCTATCCATTGCTTGACTGTCGCCAAGTGCGCTTCCCGCTCGACTTGCGCCCCGGCATACTCAAGATAGGTGGCAAGATCATCTTCCATCCCGCCTGTGTCACCCACCACCAGACAGTGAATCCCGGCCACCAGGTTTTGAGTTGCCTGCGGTTGTTCCGGTAACAGATCGAACGACAGATGCACGCAGAACGTCGAGCCTTTTCCCAACTCGGTGCGTACCGAAATTTCACCCCCCATCAAGTTGGACAGTTGGCGCGAGATGGCCAGCCCCAGCCCCGTGCCGCCATATGTGCGGGTGGTGGAAGAATCGGCCTGGGAAAATGGCGTGAACAATCGCGCCAGCGTTGCGTCATCCATGCCGATGCCGTTATCGGCAATATTGAATTCCAGCTTCACTTGCCCGCGCGCGTTGGCACGCTGCACCGTGCGTACCGAAACCTTACCCTGCCGTTTCTCACCGCTGGAAAATTTGATGGCGTTGCCCGCCAGATTGATGAGTATCTGGCGCAACCTTCCCGGGTCGCCCATCACTTGCGCGGGGATGCCGGGGTCGGTGAACAGCATCAGCTCCACCCCTTTTTTCAACGCGTTGTGGCTCAAAGTGACACAGGCCGCCTCCACCACATCGGACACCGACATCGGCACGTTTTCAATTTGCAGTCTGCCCGATTCGATTTTGGAAAAATCGAGAATGTCGTCGATGATGGACAGCAGCGCGAACGCCGAGTCGTGGATGATGTTGGTCATCTCGATTTGCGATCCGTTCAAGCTGCTCTGCTGCAACACATCCACCATGCCGATCACGCCGTTCATCGGCGTGCGAATCTCGTGGCTCATGGTGGAAAGGAAGTCGGACTTGGCGCGGTTGGCCTGTTCCGCTTCCTGCCGCGCGTTCACCAGATCGGCGGTGCGTTCCACCACTTTGTTTTCCAAATCCTCGTTGAGCTGGCGCAGCGCGACTTCCATGCGCTTGCGTTCGGTGATGTCGATAAATGTGACGATCGCCCCGATCACCGTATCACCGGACTGGATGGTGTGCGACCGGTATTCGACCGGAATTGCCACCCCGTCCTTGCGCCAGAACACTTCGTCGGCAACGATGACCGATTCGTTCATGCGGAAAGCGCGATACGCCTTGCATTCCGCCGAAGGGTAGAGGCTGCCGTCGGCACGGGAATGATGGATCAACTCGTGGATATGTTGACCCAGCACTTCGTTTTCGTCCCGGTAACCCAGCATTTGCAGGAAAGCGCGGTTGACGAAAGTGCAGTTGCCGTGGATGTCCGTGCCGTAAACGCCTTCCGCCATCGAATTGAGCAGGCGGCTCAAATCTTCACGCGAAGTGCGCAATGCCTCCTCCGTCCGTTTGCGTACCGTGATGTCGCGCGCGATACCCAGCACGCCGACCAGCACGCCTTGACTGTTGTACATCGGTGTCTTCACGGTTTCCAGCAGCGCACGATGCCCGTCGTCGGCGAAAGTGACCCATTCCTCGTTCATGCTGGGCTGGTTCGCCGCCATCGCTTTGCGGTCGTGTTCGCGGAAGAAATCCGCCAACTCCTTGCCCACAAAATCGTAATCGGTTTTGCCGACAATGTTCGCTTCTATTGCGCCGAAGAACCGCTCGAACATCGGGTTGCAGCTCAGATAAACACCCTCCACATCTTTCGCCCAAACCAGATCCGGGATGGTTTCAACCAAGGTGCGCAAGCGGGTTTCTTTTTCGGTCAACGCCAGCGCCAATTGTTTGCGTTCGGTGATGTTGTCGAAAACGGCGACAAAATATTCCTGCTCCGGGCAATAAACCGAAATCGAGAACCAGATTTTCAGTGCTTCCACGTAATTTTCGAAGTGTTCGGGTTGTCCGGTTTGTGCGACCCGTCCGTAGATTTCGAATAACTCCGGATTGGTTTCACGAATACCGGGTATCACTTCACTGACTTTCTTCCCCTTCACATCCTTAAGTCCGGTCAAACTCTCGAATGCATGATTGACATCCATATAGACAAAGTCCTGCGGTACGCCGTGCACAAAAATGATTCTGCAATAGGCATACCCCTCCAGCATGTTTTCGAACAACGAGCGGAAATGCTCTTCACTTTTCGCCAATTTTTGTCTTGCGTATTTGCGCTCGGTAATATCGACGCAATAGCCGATATAGCCGATGAACACGCCCTCGCTGTTATAGCGCGGGCAACCGTCGTCCTGTATCCAGCGGTATTCGCCATCGTGACGGTGCAGGCGGTATTCCAGGCTGAATTTTTCGCGGCGGTCGAAAGCGGTGACAAAGCCGTTCAGGCATTGCTGGAAATCATCCGGGTGAATCCCTTCCGCCCAGCCGTTGCCCATTTCCTGTTCAAAGCTGCGTCCGGTGAAATCCAGCCAGATTTTGTTGACGTAATCGCATAACTTTTCCGTGTCAACCGTCCAGATCATGGCCTGGCCGGAATCGGCCAGCGTGCGGTATTTCAGCTCGCTTTCCGCGATCATCGCCGCCGATTGCGCCATAATCGCCAGCCGTTGCGTGCGCTGTTGCTGCCGCCACAGCAGCAGCAATACTGCCATGATCGCGGCAATTGCCGCGATCACCACCAGACTGATCCAATACACCATATCCCAGATCGGCTGCAACACCTCCTCGCGATCCATTTTGCTCACTACATGCCAACCCGTTCCCACCACCGGACGGAAGGCCGCCAGCACCGGTACGCCCCGGTAATCCACTCCCGTCACCGTGCCCGGCTTGGCCTGACGGATGGCGCTGGCCGCCACGAGTTGCGGCGTAACCAACGGCAGGCTGAAAGTCATCGGCTCGACTTTTTTCTGGCGTAACTGGTTGAGATAAATCAGCGCATTTCCTTCGCGGCGCACCAGCATCGTTTCGCCGCTGGCGCTGGCGGTCGGCCAGCTTTCGATCAGCGGAAAAATGAAACGCTGCGCCGTGATGCGCAACACCACCACCGCCACCGCGCGCCCGCCCCGCGCATCCGCAAGCACAATCGGCACCGCCCACTCCAGATGAACATGGCCTTGCTCGTCGCGATAAATGGTGCGTTGTTGCACTTGTCTGGTGGACAGCGCCCCCTGCCACAAGCCGGGTGCAACGGGTTCTGCGGTCACTTCATCGCCGGACACCAGCAACAAACGCCCCCGGGTGTCGAGCAGCAGGATTTTGGTGTACTGGTAGTTGCTGCGCAGCTGGTCGAAACGATCCAGAAGCAACCGGGCAAGTTGCGCATCCTGCGGTTGCCGCACCAAATGATTGACCCGCGCCGCGAAGGCATCGTCTCCCGCCAATACCTCGCAGTCGCCGCGCCGCTCGAACAGCCAGTTTTCGATTTGTTCGGACTTGAGCCGGGCGATCACTTCCAGATTGCGGAACGCCGCGCGCTCCACCTGCGGCACATGAATTTTAAAGATGGCAAAACCCATCAGCGGCACGACCAGCGCCAGCACCACAAATATCAGCGCCAGACGTTTTATGCGCGGCTGCGCAGTATCGCCTGGCAGAACGTTGGCCAAATCGCCCGCTGTCTTGTCCGCGTAAATCGACTCGCACCAACCCTTGAGCAACAGGTAGAGCAAACCGCCGGTCACCGCGACAAAGGCCAAACCTTTGAACATCTCGACGCGGTTGCGTAGCAGCGGATTTTCGATCACAAACTCCAGCAGTTTTCCCGACGCGACAATCCACAACGCGGATAGAAATGCGTAGAGCATGGCCACTTTGGCTGGCGTGAGCTGCGGGGGGCGGTGAGGGGAAGGGGGCATGGGAAACTTATCCCTTATTGCAAGTTGAACTTCAAGGACAGACGGGTGAAATTTACCACCCCGATTATCACTTTTGCGTTCGCGGCACTTTGTGCGCTGTGACGCATAGTGACAAATTAGATTGTTGAAATCAATGGCTCAGTTACTCTGGTCGCGTCACATTTTGCTGCTTGCGCAGCGGATCAAAAGCCTATTTTTGTGCCCATGCGGCAACCATTCATCACCTCCAAATAGGAAAAATACAACCACCCTTGCGCCAAGCTGCGCCAATAGGCGTTCTACGTCATGCGCTTGATGTAGATGCCCGTGTTTATTGGCTTGCGGGCAAGCGGCACTTTGAATTTATTGTTGTTCATGCGTTGTTCCGCATAATCCCGTTCAACGCTCCGATACTGGGCATCTCTTTAAATTCGTCACACCGGCGAAGGCCGGTGTCCAGTTAATAAAACAGACAGTGCAACGCACTGACATAAAAGCATTTTCAATAAAACCGCTGGATTCCGGCCTTCGCCGGAATGACGGAATTTGAATATATAGAGATGTCCAACTGTGTTTAGCGTGCGCTAGCTTACAAAGCGATTGAGGGATTGCTTGTTAAACTCGCGTGCGGACGGTACTTTTTTACGGGCTGCGTGCCTTTCATAACCAAACGAGATTAGCAATGACCCGTCCGACGAAAAAGAACAAAGCTGCTGAAGCAGAATCCACTATCGCGCCAGCGGAAAAAGTTGTTGCCCCCGGCGCGGGAATCCAGCCGTTGCGTGCATTGCGCCCGTATCTGGTGGGTATAGGCGCTTCCGCTGGCGGGCTGGAAGCACTCTCCACGCTGATCGCTGCATTACCGACCAATCTCGGTATTTCCTACGTTGTGTTGCAACATCTTTCTCCCACCCACCGCAGCATGATGGCGCAGTTGCTCGGGCGCGAAACGGCGATGGCGGTGCAGGAAGTGGAGAACGGCATTCAGCCCGAACCCGACACCATTTACGTCGCGCCCGCCAGCAACAACGTCAAGATGAAAGACGGTTGTTTCCAGTTGATCGAAGGCCCGCGCGAGGCCAGCCCGCGCCCGTCGGTGAACATGTTCCTCACCTCGCTGGCGGAAGAAAAAATCGAGGATGCCATCGGTGTGATTTTGTCCGGCACGGGCAGCGACGGCGCGGCCGGATTGCGCGACATCAAAGCGGCGGGCGGCTACACCTTTGCGCAAGACCCGCAGACCGCGAAATACGCGGGTATGCCGCAATCCGCCATCGACACCGGCTGCGTCGATTGGGTGATGTCGCCGGAAGAAATCGCCAAAGAAATCGCCATCATCGCGCGTTCGCACGGCACGGTCACCGTGGACAACAAGCCGCCCATCGCGGCCACCACGCTGAAAAAATTGCTGATCAAAGTGAAGCAGCAAACGCGCATCGACTTCTCCGGTTACAAGGAAGGCACGCTGTGGCGGCGCATCGAGCGGCGCATGGCGGCGTGTCACGTCAACGATCTGGACGATTATCTGGCGCTGGTGGAAACCAACCCGGAAGAACTGGAGAGTCTGGGCAAAGATATTCTGATTTCGGTCACCGCGTTCTTCCGCGACCCGTTGTCGTTTGCCGCGCTGCGCGGTGCGGTGCGCGAGATTCTGGCGAACAAACGCCCGGGCGACGAGATTCGCATTTGGGTGCCCGCCTGCGCCACGGGCGAGGAGGCTTACACGCTGGCGATTCTGCTGGCGGAAACGCTGGGGCCGAATCTGTCGCAGTTCCGCATCCAGATTTTTGCCACGGACATCGACCTCAACGCGCTGGCCGTCGCGCGCAAAGGTTCATATGCCGAAAGCGCGCTGGTTGATCTGGAGCCGGGTCTGGCGATCCGCTATTTCCAGAAAGTCGGCACCCGTCTGGAAGTGTCGCGCACCCTGCGCGACATGGTGGTGGTGGCGCGGCAAGATTTGGTGCAAGACCCGCCTTTCCTGCGCCTCGATCTGGTGAGCTGCCGCAATGTGCTGATCTATTTGCAGAACGAATTGCAGGCCAAAGTGCTTTCGACTTTTCATTACAGCCTGTACCCCAACGCGCTGTTGTTCCTCGGCAAATCGGAAGGGATTTTTCAGCAGGAAGCGCTGTTCGAGGTGGTGGATAAATCGGCGCGCATTTATCGCCGCCGCGCGGGCGAATCGCGCCTCACCGCATCCGCTTTTCGCTTGCCGGATTTGGGCGAGCGCGTCATTCCCAAAGCCGTGGCCGATTCGCAGGAGCGCTTGCTGGACGAGGCGGTGCGCCGCTATGTGCCGTCATCGGTGCTGATTAACGGCGCGTTCGATATTTTGCATATTCACGGCGACGTGTCGGCGTATCTGGGCGTGCTGCCGGGCAAGCCGAATTTTAATTTGCAAAATTTGCTGCGCCGCGAGTTGCGCGCCGATTTGCAATTGTTGCAACACCACGCCGAGCACAAGCAAGTATCCGCATACGGTCGCCCGCATAGCGTCAAGGTCGGCAACGAGAGCAGCCATGTGCGGCTGGCGGTACACCCGATGGAGCGCGGCATCAGCAACTCGCTGTTTCTGGTGTGCTTC